>DATMMY010000301.1:0-8258 GCA_035569515.1 Candidatus Solibacter sp.
CTTTGAGGTTCGGATCGGTAGCGTTGAGGGCGTGCGCCAGCTTGTCGTCCACAGGCTTGACTCCTGTATCAAGATTGAAGGTCTTGAAGTCCCAGTCACGATTTTCGAACACCATATTCACAAAGAAGCCGTTCGAAAAGGCATATTGAAGGCTCTTGCGGGGCGCCGATCCGGTGATCCAGCTTGACCAGCCGCCCGCTCCGTCCTCGCCTCCCAGAATGCTTCCGGTAAAAATACGCTGACCCTTGGAGTTCGTGGGGCCGGCAATCACCTTCTTGAGCGCTTCTACCTGGGGCGCGGTGAGGCAGCTGTTGGAATCTCCTTCTTTGCACAGCATTGCCGCTGGATCAAAATGGCACTCCCTGGGGTCATTGAGGATGCCGTCTTTGACTCCATCCTGGGCATCGCAGGCCGCCAGCACAGCGGCACTGAAGGCGGGTATCTTGGCGGCTGGAATATAGCTTCCCGGTTCTGCATACAATGCCTGCAAATCAAAGATCCCGGCTGTAAGCATATGGGTCCAGAAGTTGGCAGGAGCGCCGGCCAGGATACCGTCATAGTCTTCCGGAAAGCGCTGGGCCTCCATGAGCGCCTCGCGGCCGCCATTGGAGCAACTGGCAAAATAAGAACGCTTAGGACCGTCGCCGTAAAATGCCTGGATGATGGCTTTAGACTTCACGGTCATTTCGTGGATTCCACGAAACCCGAAGTCAATGACCTTTTCCGGGTGTCCCAGCCCCCAGCTTGCATCGGTCCCGGCGCCCGTGTGTCCGGTGTCGGTGTTGGAGGTAGCATAGCCTCGGCTCACCGCAACCGCCATGCCCGGATAACCGATCATCCCCGCAAATCCGCCGTTGCCCAGGGCCTGGTATTTTCCGTTCCAGCCGGTCAGCGGCATCCAGACCTCAATCTTGATGTCGGAGTCTTTGGAGGGCTTGATCTCCGCAGTCACACGGCAAAATGCCGGAATGTCTTTGAACGGTTTTCTTGTTCCGTCTGGAGTAAATTCTCCAGCGGCCACCGGCTGGGCCAAAGTAATGGTCGTGTCGGTGAGCTTAAGATTGCTCAGACTCTCGCAAGAGGCGGCGTGGGCGGGTCTTGCCATGATTAGCACAAGCAGCGCCACACTCAGAACACCGCAAAATGCGCCTCTATGAATGCTGTAGTGAAACCGTACTGTTTTCCCGTTTGCTCCGCAAAGATTCACGCTTTCCCTCCGATTGAATTAAGGCAGGCAATCCTAAACCATATGTTCCGAAGACGGCAATCCGTTTGCCGGCAATTGACCAGGCGCGCCGTCCCGGGCTGGCCATTCTCTCCCGACTGTTCGAAAGCTGTATCCTGAATGAGTATGGGAGAGGGTACACGCAAGATGGAGAAAGGTGTAGTGCTTGAGTCCGAACGCCTGAGCCGCATAGTGGACGGGAAGGCGCTTGTCAACGATGTGAGCGTGCAGATTGCGGTGGGAGAGATCCTCGCTGTGACCGGTCCCAGTGGCTCCGGGAAGAGTTCGTTTCTGCGGCTGCTCAATCGTCTCGATGAGCCCACGGGCGGAACGGTGCTGCTGCAAGGGACCGATTACCGCGAAATCCCGCCGCGGGAGTTGCGGCGCAAGGTAGGAATGGTCACGCAGCGGGCTTTTCTGTTTCCAGGAACGGTTGCCGACAACTTGCGGTTCGGACCTCGGCAATATGGCGCCAGCGCCTCCGATGATCAGGTTGATGCGCTGTTGGCCAAGGTCGGACTGCCAGGCTATGCAGGACGCGACGTGACCAACCTCTCCGGAGGCGAAGCGCAACGGGTCTCTGTGGCCCGCGCCGTCGCCAACTCGCCCATTGTATTGCTGCTGGATGAGCCTACCTCGGCCTTGGACGACGCCGCCAAAGCGGGAATAGAGTCTCTCATCCGCAGTCTCATCCGGCAGGACGGCCTGACGTGCGTTTTGGTGACGCACGATGTGGCGCAGGCATCGCGGGTCGCCGACCGCATCATGGTGATTGAATCGGGCCGCGTGGTGAAAATCGGCGATCCGGCGGAGGTGTTGCATGCTCAAAGCGATTCTGCATGATCAACTGCAATTGGGGTTGGCCCAGGCGGGCGTTACGGCCCTTGCCGCTGCGATTGTTGTCTTGCTCTGCCGGGGCCGCCGCATACACCTGGAAGGCGAAACGGCGGTAGCCCTGGTGCGGGCCATAGTGCAGATTGTGGCGGTTGGTTCCGTGCTGGTGCTGTTGCTTCGCGGGCCTCAATGGACCGGTGGCATCGTTCTTGCGGGAATGATTGTGGCTGCTGGAGCAACATCAGCCAAACGGGCAAAGGGTATTCCTGGAGCGTTTCAAGTATCAACCTGCGCAATTGCGTGTGGCTCCGGCTCGGTGATTGCGGTCATGGCGTTGCTGGGCGTGATTGACACTCCCATCACATCGCTGGTTCCGGTAGGCAGTATGTTGATTGCCAATGCCATGAACACCAACGGGCTGGCCCTCAACCGCCTTCGGGCGGACGTGATAGCGCATGTCGGCGAGATTGAAACAGCCCTGGCGCTGGGCGCCGATTCCGGCAGCAGCGTGGCGCCATACCTGCAAGCCTCCATGGAGGCCAGCCTGATACCTGCTATCGATTCGCTGCGGTCGCTCGGTATCGTATGGATACCGGGCCTGATGGCGGGCATGTTGCTTTCAGGCTCAAGACCCCTCTACGCCGCTGTTTATCAGTTTGTGGTCCTGGCCATGATCTTTGCAGCCTCAGGACTTACATCGCTTGTCAGCACGTTTCTGGTTCGCACGCGTATCTTCTCTGCGGCGGAGCAGCTCTTACTCCGGCCATCGTTGCCATCGCCTGCTAAGCCGGAGAGACGCTGGAGGGTTCGGCGGAGTTGATCTCAATTGCCAGTCTGAGAGTGGTCCGGGGTGGACCTCAGATTTGTGTCAGGGCACGAGTTTACTCGTGCCCTGACACAAATCAAAACTCGAAATGCGAATTTTCCGCACGTTGTAAAACTCGTACCCGACATAGTCGTGCCCTGGCACAAATCATGACACTAGCCCTTGACATGCACTCAAAGGCGGTTTTCCACCGTGCTCGGGATATAGCACCATTAGACCTTCAAGACGCTCAAGCGCTGGCCACCGGCTCCGGAGCTTCCACGCTGGCCTGGTTCAATAGATCAATTGAGGCATCGTTGAGATGGAGGTTCGCTGATGCGGTCAAATCATTCAACTGATCCAGGTTGGTGGCGCTGGCGATAGGCGCAGTGATGCTGGGGCGCGCGATCAGCCATGCAAGGGCCACCTGTGCCGGAGTTGAACGGTATTGAGCGGCCAATTCATCCAGAGCGGCCAGGATGCGGAAGCCACGCTCATCCAGATACTTCTTGACACCCTGTCCTCGAACGCTCTTGGACAGGTCTTTCTCAGATCGATACTTACCGGTCAGAAATCCCTTGGCCAGTGAAAAATACGGGATCACTCCCAATCCTTCTTTCCGGCAGAGAGGCTCCAGAGCTGTTTCATAGACAGCGCGATCATAGAGGTTGTACAAGGGTTGCAGACTCTCATAGCGCGGAAATCCCTGCTGACGGCTGACCTGCAATGCCTGGACGAGCCGCTCGGCGCTGAAGTTGGAAGCGCCAATAGCCCTGACCTTTCCCTGGCGGATCAATTGCGCGTAGGCCTCCTGCGTCTCTTCCATGGGAGTCTCCGGATCGTCAACGTGCGATTGATATAGATCAATGTAGTCGGTTTGCAGGCGCTTCAGTGAGTCTTCTACCGCGCGCAAAATGTATGCCTTGGAAAGCCCCTTCTTCTCCGGGCCCATCTCGCTCCCGACTTTGGTGGCCACAAGTACGCTGCTGCGATTTCCGCGCTGCTTCAGCCATTTGCCCAGAATGGTTTCGGATTCTCCACCCTGGTTGCCGGGGACCCATCTGGAGTAAACGTCCGCAGTGTCAATGAAATTGAAACCGGAAGAAACGAATCCATCCAGTAGTTTGAAAGAAGTCGGTTCATCGACGGTCCAGCCGAAAACGTTGCCGCCAAAGCAGATTGGTGAAACTTCCAGTCCTGAATTTCCCAGTTTACGTTTCTTGATTGCCATTGGTTCTCAGCACTCTCCTTAAGGTTTGGATGAGCATTACGTGGCGAGGGCTTCAGAATAAGCGCCCGGCTTGCTAGGCCGCTGAAAAAGTCTTTTGCTGCCCAAATTCTTGCCCTCAGGGGCTGAAGCCCGGATTTATTTTGGCAACCTACGGCACGGCTCAAGCCGTGCCCCTTCAAATCAGCTTCAAAACCCCGTGAAATCAGCTGCAGAAAATGAATTTTTTGGCGGTCTGTTTAAGACGCAGATCAGGAATCCGCCACTTTGATCAGGAGCTTGCCGAAGTTTTCGCCCTTAAACAGCTTGAGGAACGTTTCGGGGAAAGTTTGCAGCCCTTCCACGATGTCCTCGCGCGTCTTCAGTTTGCCCGCAGCCATCCAACCCGCCATTTCGCGCGCCGCTTCGCCGAAACGCGGGGCGTAGTCGAACACCACAAAGCCTTCCATGCGCGCCCGATTGACCAGAAGCGAAAGGTAATTGGATGGACCGGTGATTGGCGTAGTGTTGTTGTACTGCGAAATGGCCCCGCAGATCGGGATTCGCGCGCCGCGCGCAAGCTGCGTGAGCACGGCATCCAGAATTTCGCCGCCTACGTTGTCGAAATAAACGTCCACGCCTTTTGGACAATGCTGCTTCAGGGCTTTCTTAATGTCCTCACCTTTGTAGTCAATGGCAACATCAAAGCCCAGTTCCTGGACAAGATAGCGGCACTTCTCGGGGCCACCGGCAATTCCCACCACCCGGCAGCCCTTGATCTTGCCGATCTGGCCAGTCACCATGCCGACCGCGCCAGCCGCGCCGGAAACCACTACCGTCTCCCCGGATTTTGCCTGGCCCACATCCAGCAGGCCGAAATAGGCGGTCATGCCGGGCATGCCCAACGTGCCAAGATAGACTGGCAGAGGCGCAAGTCTGGGATCAACTTTGGTGATTCCATTTCCGTCCGACAAAGCGTATTCCTGCATGCCGAATGCGCCCACAACATGGTCTCCAACTGCGAAAGAAGGGTTCTTGGAGGCCATCACACGGCCTACGGCCCCGGCCCGCATAACTTCGCCGATGCCAACCGGAGCAATATAGGACTTGCCCTCGTTCATCCAGCCCCGCATGGCGGGATCAAGCGAGACGTAGAGTATCTTGACCAGAAGTTCACCTTGTTCCGGTTCGCGGACTGCTTCTTCGGTGTAATTCCAATTGCTGCGCTGCGCCAGGCCAACAGGACGCGACGCAAGCCGGAATTGGTGATTGATGAGATTCATGATGAGTTCTCCATTTACGGTTATTTGGGAATTGGCAGTCTATCGTAAATGAATAAGGGAATTCAGAATCGGGGATCAGGATCCATGATTTGCAAAAGTGCCCTAGCCGCCCGGCCGGGGAACGGGTTCGTTCAGAATCAGCCAATAAAGGCCGAGTTGGCCGACGGCAGTGACGAATTCCCCGAAGTCAACCGGCTTACGGACATAGCTGTTTGCTCCAAGTCCATAGCCTTTGAGCCGGTCTTCGACCTCATTGGACGAGGTCAGGATTACCACCGGTTGCAGCCGCGTGCGCGGGTCCGCACGCAATCGCTTCAGCACTTCCAACCCATCGAGTTTCGGCAATTTCAGATCCAGAAGAATGACTTGGGGCATGACCGTGAGATCGCGGCCGGCGTACGCTCCTGTTCCAAAGAGATAGTCCAGGGCTTCGACCCCGTCCCGGGCCACAATGACTTCATTTGAGATGTTGTTCTTTTTTAAGGCGCGCAACGTCAGAGCTTCGTCGTCCGGATTATCTTCTACCAATAAGATCGTGCTACCCGCCATGAATTGTCCCTTTCTCAGTCAGAGAACCTTCACGTAACGAAAGTTCAGCTTTCGGATTCAAGACAAAATAAAAAGCCGCCCCTTTGCCCACGGAGGCTTCGACCCAGATCCTTCCTCCATGCCTATGGACAATGCGCTGGACTGTAGCCAGCCCAATACCTGTGCCGGGGAATTCGCCTTCGCTATGCAACCGTTGGAAGACGCCGAACAGCTTTGTTGCATACTGCATATCAAAGCCGACGCCATTGTCTCGCACGAAATACACCGCTTCTCCATCCCGAGGCTGCATGCCAAACTCGATCTGGGGATGCGATTGGCGCGCCGTGAATTTCCAGGAATTTGAGAGAAGGTTCTCAAGAACGATCCGCAGAAGGTTCCGGTCTCCTTGCGCCATAAGGCCTGGTGCAATGACAAACGCAACGTGCCGATCCGGCGCGGCCTCCCGCATTTGTGCGGCGACTTCCTCCGCCAAAAGGCTCAGATTGACACTGTCTCGCCCCATTTCAGATCGGGAGATGCGGGCCACCTGCAACAGGTCGTCAATGAGATGCCCCATGCGTACGGTCGCCGCCCGGACACGCTGCAGATGTCTCTTCCCCTCGCCGTCAATTTTGTCCCCGCAATCTTCAAGAAGGGCCAGACTGAAGCCATCAATGGCCCGCAGCGGGGTCCTCAGGTCGTGCGATACCGAATAGCTGAAGGCTTCCAATTCTTTGTTAGCCACTGCGAGCTGCGCATTTTGCAGGCGAATTTGGTCTGACGCATTTTTCTGTTCCGTCATATCCCGTGTTAATTTGGCAAAGCCTCGCAACTGTCCCGTTTTGTCATGCACAGCCGTGATCACGACATTTGCCCAGAAACGGGACCCATCTTTGCGAACGCGCCAGCCTTCATCTTCGGTACGGCCTTCTTTTGCGGCGATTGCAAGTATCCGTTGAGGGGTACCACGCTCAATGTCTTCTTCTGTATAAAAACGTGAGAAGTGCTGGCCGATGATCTCCTCGGTGCGATATCCTTTGATCTGCTCCGCGCCGGTGTTCCAGCTGACTATATGACCGTTGAGGTCCAGCATCAGAATGGCATAATCTTTCACTTCAGAAACCATCAAGCGGAAGCGTTCTTCACTCTGCCGTATCGTGTCTTCAACTGTCTTCCGTTCGGTGATGTCCTGTAGAAATGCCGTAAAGAATGTCTCCCCGCCCGCGTCCCACGCGGAAAGCGAGAGGCTTAGAGGAAACTCAGCGCCATCTCTGCGTCTTCCTACTAATTCCGTGCTCTTCCCAATTACTCGGGCCTCTCTTGTCGCGAGGAATCGCTTTAAACCCTCTTTATGCGCGGTGTGAAATCGTTCGGGCATAAGGAATGTGAGTGGCTGACCGGACGCTTCAGCAGCGGAGTACCCAAAAATGCGAACCGCCGCACTGTTAAAGTAGACAACGTTGCCCTGTGAGTTGGCGGAGATGATCGCATCCGTGGCCGTTTCCGTGATGGCGCTAAGCCTGCTTTCGCTCACGCGTAACCGGGCGGTATTTTCCTCCGAAGTCTTTGCATTTCGAACAACGTTCAGTATCCGTGGCACGGTGACAGGGAGAAGCACGGCCGTCAGCACCGATACAAGAGCGGTAAAGATCTTCACGCCGGCGGAAAATACATAGATTGGATTCCAGATGGTAATGACTTCAACGAAATGGGTCCCTCCGCAGGCAATGATGAACAGGCCGAAGGCCAGGAACATCCAGTGAAAAGGTATGTCGCGACGGCCCCGATAGATCAGGTACGCGAGCGTTACGGAAATCGCAACGTAGGACATGCCAATGAGGGAATCCGCCGCCACGTGGGTCCACACGAGCCCCGGTTTCCCGAGATAACAATACAGATGGGGCAGAAAATCCGAAGCGAAGGCGTCCCTCATCAGGGTTGGCCAAATCAGAAAAGGACCGATTCCAAGTATCAGGAGAGCGGCAATCGCATAGATCAGGCCGCGTCTCGGGCGTCGCGACGGCGCAAGCGCATCGGGGCTTACTATCGATGATGACATAGAAACCCCCGAAGCCAGGCTGGGAAAGACGGGCTGAGCTTGGTTAGCTCTTTCAATCTCGACCTGGTCTTCTCGGAATCATATTTCGTAGTAGCGCGCGATGCTCCCGATTGCCTAGCTCGTAATCATCTCATTTGTGAAATCTGAAATTGCACACTACCGTAGCTGGGTCTTCCAGTCAACAACTAATCCCTAAGCCTATATCTGGGTACTTGGCGCTTCTTGTCCTTCCAGCACCTCTTGTAAGACACGGTCGCAGATATCTAGTACTACTTCCAGGAATGGCTGCTGTGCAACGCTATCGATGGCCGTCTGCG
>DATMMY010000302.1:0-5259 GCA_035569515.1 Candidatus Solibacter sp.
CTTAGCTCTGAAGCCTTCTGTATTGCAAGCCCTTCTGAGTAGATTTCTGGAGTCATCCAACATGGCACGAGTATGTGAACTGTGCGGCAAAGGGCCGCAATTTGGAAATAACATCAGCCACGCCCATAACGTCAGCAGGCGGCGCTGGAATGTAAACCTGCGTCCGGTACGGGCGGTTGTGAATGGCGCCTCCAAGCGCGTGCGTGTATGCACCTCCTGCCTGAAGTCCGGCAAAGTCGTAAAGGCGTCCTAAAAGCTCGATTTAAGTAAAAAGGCCTCCCTGCCTGGGAGGCCTTTTTACTGCCGTGCTTCAAATTGACTCTTGCCCGAAAAGAAACCGGCATTCAGCAAAGCAACAGAATCAAAAATGCAGCACAACTCCAGCGCCCATAAACACATTGTGCTGAACAGTCGGAGTGGAGTTGGCCCCCAATAATGATTGCTCAACTTTCGGTCGGCCAGCGATAAAATCTCGCGCCTCCGCGCGAAAGCCCAGGAATGGAATGTGGGTCTTAAAATCCAATCCAGCGCCGATTTGACCTGCTGCGGAACTGTTGCTCAAGCTTAATGAATTGCCAAAATAGGCAAACCCTGCACCTGTACTGACAAACGGCGAAATCCAACTCTTTGGAAGCAGTTTGAACTTGAGGGAAGGGGTAACAAAGACTGAAGAGTTGTTTACGTCGAAGAAGGGAAATTGGTCACGGTGGATTTTGCGGGAGGGAATGCCCATCACGGGCAATTCGATGTAGAGGGAAGCCACTCTAAAATCTCCCAGACGATGGGCATATGTGCCCTCGTAAGAAACCACCGTGTCTGTATCCAACCCGAAGGTCTGCTGCGGGCACCCTGGGAAAATGAAAAATTGGCAACTGCGTCCCTTGGTACCGGACGCGACCGTCCCTCCAACGGAAACCGCAAATTCATTCTGTTGAGCAACACACAAGGTTGAAAGCGACGAGAAAACAAAGAAGAGACCCAGCCAAGCCTTTCTGGCCATTTCGTGCTCCTGAGCATGGATTCAAGCAGCGCAGATTTAGACCTCATCAGACACACTGCTTCCAGAGTAGAACGTCTTTGTCGCGGGTTCTTGCAGATTGTTTTTGGGAATGCTAACTGTGCCTCGCGCCTTCAACCTATTAGCGGTTTCACCGTATGCGGGAAAAAGCGGTGCGCCAAGAGAAAGTGTGCAGGGGCTGAACAGTTTGCGGAAATATTCGCATTTGGAACTGGTTTGTGTCAGGGCACATCAGGGATTTGGGTAGAACGCCTTGGCTCTACATTTAAGCCCAACACATTACTGGGGTCCCTCTCTGCGCGCCTTTCAGATACATTGTGCAAGACTTTTTCGCGGCGCTACGCTCGGGATGACATTTCTTAAATAAGTGTGGCTTACTCCACGCTGTCATGTTCATTTCCTCTTAACTCGCCACTGCGAGTCTTTTGCTCAGGATGACAAAATGAGAAAGCTTCGTTTGTTTATGAAATGCGCTTGCGTTTATCAGCGGCGAGCAATTTACCGGACTACAACGCTTGCCGCCTGGCTGCGTTCCACTGCTTTGTAGATTTCCGCGTTGGTACAGACCTCATAATATCGGCGGTCGGTAAAGCGCTTCAGGGTGAGGTCGCGCGCATCAATGTGAGCGATTACGCCTTCGCGGACCACGATCTTGTGGAAGAGGCCTTGTCCAATGGGCACTACGCCGCTGTAGAGACGGACCTTGCGCGTGTCCCAGATAAGGGGCAGCTCCAGGTCATGGGATTGCAACGAGATCTCGGTCCTTAGTTTCTGGAAGGCCGCTTCATTGATGTGAATGCCGCCGATGTTGTAGCGCAGCAGGAACTCATCTGGATTGCCGCCGGTGTCATCGTCTTCCACGGTCTTGAACGAGAACACGTTGAATCGAAGGTCTAAATGCGCCAGCATTTTACGAATGCCCTTGCTGCAGGAAGAGAGCCGGTCGCTTTCGTTCAGGGCCTTGGAAATCATGATCTGCTGGGTGCCATCCATGAGATACATGGGTGAAGAATCCTGATATGAAATTCCCAGGCCGAGTTCCAGGCTGGGAAGGCCGGCGCTTCGGGAGCGCTCGTTGTAGGCAGTCACAATTTCAATCATCTCTTTGGCCAGGACACAGGTGCGCGCCACGCCCTGGCCCGATTCGCCCTCCCGTTCAAACAGCGCGAGAATGATCGCGTCACCTTCAATGAACACCTTCTTGGCGTCATACTTCGGCAGCAGCTTGTTGATGGGGTCGTAGAAATTAAGGCTGAAGTAGGATGCGGGATTCAATCCCTGCTCCATAAGAGTGCGGGTCAAGGTGGTCGAGTCCCGAACATCGGCCTTCAGGATAATGTGATGGATGACCTTGTCTTCGGAGCGTTTTTGTTCTTCGGGCAGCAGGCATTCGTAAAGCGTGTTGTTGATAGAAGACAGCTCGCGGAACTTATCGCTGGCGATGATGTTGATTCCATCCATGGCCGCAATCAGTGCGTCCATGCGCCGGTAGTCCCGATGGTAGCGGATGAAATCGCCAAAGAACCTGCCGGCCACCTTGGCCCGCTCCGCTCCTTTGCAGCTTTCCACCTTCTTTTCCGCAGCATGGAGATTTTCCGGCGATATCTTGCCATGCTCTTCCAGCAAAGTCTCAACTCGACGGCGTTCGGTGCGCGATATCAGGGCATTCTTGAGTTGCTGCGGATTGATGGGAGGCGAGTATTGGGCCAGCAGCGGCACAACCTCATAGGAAGCGATAACATTGTCCAGCACGTTCTCCCGCTCCAGCAAATCAACCCAGGCGTTGAGCAGGATCTTCTGGTTCTTGCCTTTTGGAGTGGAATCGTCGGGCGATCCCCCGCCCATGATTTCCTGGGCGTTCTCGGGGACACTCAACAGCGCGTTGAGGTCCTCGGCATCGGTGCTGGCCAAACCCAGAGATTTCAGGAACTGAATGGCGATTTCCTGCATGGTTTGGAAGCGGTCCGGGTCACGCTCGTAGTTGCCGAGCATCACGTAGTGTTCGGCATTCAGATAGTCGTCCCGGCCATCTTCGGTAAACAGCAGGCGATTCAGGAAAAGGTCGTAGGCCGCGCTGCCCAGGTCGCCGAAAAGAGAGCGCCTGGTCTTGGTGAGGGATTCTTTTTCCGCCTCGCGAACGATCAGAAATAAGTCCTGCCCTGCGCGGCGCAGCACCGCTTTCTTGTTGATCTGGAACCGGGCAAACCGGTCGCGCATTTCCAGCGCTCTGGCCGGCTGGGCCTGCCTTGGCCCTTCAAAGGTCTTGACTTTGACGCGGCAGCGATCCAGCACCTGGCTGTATTGGTGTACCAGTTCAAATCTCTGGAACTTGAGCATAGCAAGGCGAGCGAGCAGGTCCAGCGAGACATTATTCTCGCTCTTGGCGCGATTTAACGAAGCAATGTGTAACTCTGTGAGCACGCGCTTAAATTCACCCTGGTCACTGGTGCGCACCGGCGGTTGTGCGGGCGCCCCCAAAATGCGGGCATTCACCCTGATCGCCGGGCTGGACACATAGGAAGGATCATCAACCAGGGCTTCCACATTGCCATGCTTGGCAATCAGCTTAAAGATGTACTGTTTGGTCAGCTCGTTGAACCTGGGGCTGAGAAAGACATCATGGCGTATGTTATCGATTCCCGGTACCAGGTTCTCAAGGGCAATAAAGGGCGCATAGCTCAGCAACGTGAGCTGGCGGGCGCAGTCGGGAAGGGTAGCGCGTTGAAGAAAGGGGAACGCCATGCAGGACCGAAATTCACCGGGGGATTACGGATTTTATATCAAAATCGGCCAATAAGAGCTGGTGCTTTAGCAGATTAAAAAACCTTAGTTACCTTGTCTCGCAAGCCAACACGATTGAAGGCCCGGATGGAGTCCTAATCAACCACAAAGGATACAGCCTTGCCCTGCAACAAAAGTCAAAACCTACCATGGAGACACTGAGACGCGGAGAAGGACAAAGTCAGAACCTTAAACCGCAGAGGCCGCAGAGTTCGCAGAGAAGAGCCGCAGAGAAACCCTGGGGCAAAGGATACGAAATTTGCGAAAAAATGCGGTTCAAAGCACCTCGTAGTACGGCGGAACACGGAGGAAGGCAAACAACCTCATCGCAGAGACCTCGGCGCAAGCCCAGAATCCGCGTGCATCCGCGTAATCCGCGGTAGATTTTGCTGCGGCTTAGCTGCGCTGTGTGGTTAGGGCATTCCGAACTATCGGCTCTTGCGCGCCTTTTCGAACTCATCTCCTGCCTGCCATCCTGCCAATTCCGGCTGATTGGCCACCCGCCATCCCAGGGCCAGCCCAAACTTCGCCACCTTGGCATCCGCGGTGAAATCCATGTCTTCGCGATATTCATCGGAAGGCTGATGGTAGCGGTGGGCCACATAGTCGTGATCTTTCTCCTCACCCCAGGCTTGATTGTGGCCTTTGAACAGTGTTCCTTCGTTGATGCTGAAGGCTGGCACTCCCACTCTGGCCAGGCTGAAGTGGTCGGAACGGTAGTAATGGCCGGCCTGGGGAAGAGCATCGGGCTTAATGGCCATCTCAAACTCTTTTGCGACCTGCTCTACCAGAGGATAGAGGCTGGTCCTCTCCGCTCCCGTGACAACTAATTCCTGCGGCTCACCGAAGGGCTGAATGTCGTCATAGTTAAGATCAAGCGAGATGTCGCGGGCCGGCAGCGGCGGGTTCTGGCCCAGGTACTTTGATCCCAGCAGCCCTTGCTCTTCCGCGGTAACGGCGGCGAACAGCATGCTGCGCCGGGGTTTTTCTTTAGCGGCGGCGATCACCCGCGCCAACTCCAGGAGGATGCCGCAGCCCGTGGCATTGTCCGCAGCGCCGTTATAGATGTTGTCGCCGGGCTCATTGGGGTGGATACCCAGGTGATCGTAGTGTGCGGTGTACAACACGGCCTGCGAGCTAAGGCGAGAATCCGAACCGGCAACTTTTCCTACTACATTGCGCGACGAAAACGGACGCACCTGGCTGGCGATGGTTTCCTTGAGCCGAATGGGCAGCTCCACCGGCTTGAAGCTGCGGGAATTTGCGTCTTGCAGCATCTTGTCCAGATCCATGCCTGCTGCCTGGGCCAGCTTGCGCGCCACTTCCAACTGGATCCAGCCTGCCGACTTCAGCTTTGGCTCCTTTTCGTTCTTAAGATAAGAGGTCTCGCCGCCCCAGGAGTTGCGGACCACCTCCCAACCGTAACTGGCCATCTCCGTCTTGTGGATCAGCACAACCGC
>DATMMY010000303.1:0-3183 GCA_035569515.1 Candidatus Solibacter sp.
TGATCATCGTACTCAAAAAAAATTTGGCGAAGAGTAGAAATTCGCGAATCAATCTGGGGCCTTTGAACCTGAGAGTCAAAAAATCCCAGCGGAAGAAATCCCACTTATAGAGAAATAAAACGCCGGCGGCGATCGGAGTGATTGTGGCTTCCTGCTCCGCGGTGATGTGTCCTGGAAACACTCGCGTCCATAGCCAGCCGCAGTCAAACCATATACCGGTTGAAGGGTTGTCACTGAGCGTTTTGAAACCGCTGACGGTGATCGGTCCTTGTGGACCGCTGGAAAAGAGGCGGTAGATCATACGCCTTAGATAGGGATTTTTCTCTTCGACAAAGAGGTGAAATTCACCCTCGGGAATGGGCAGGTCACCACCCAAAGACGGACACCGGAACGTGCCAGTCGCCCGGCTAGTGTGATCAGGTTGCTCGACGAATCGTCGCACGTCGTCAGTCGCGAGCGTGAGGATTACCTGGGCAGAGAGTCCTCCAAGGAAACCCTTGCGGTACCCGGCAAAAGGGTCAGTCTCCCCCAGAGTGATATAGCCTTTGAGAAGCTCAGCTACGGTAAAAGATGCCATTCGTGTTCAACTCTTTCCATGCCTGTGGAAGATCAGACAGGCATTAGGTCTGCAATTCGTTCGGCAAGCGCCCCGATGGTGCGGGAGGGATTAAATCCAACTGACGTTGGCGTAATGGAGCCATCGGCTACATACAGGTTGTTGTATCCAAATACCTGGCCTCTGTGATCTACAACTCCTTTCGAAGCGTCCTCTCCCATATGGCAGCCGCCTAAAGGATGAGCGGTGATCAGGGTCATGAAATCAACCCAGGCAAAGGGAGGAATCGGCTCACCGTCCATGGCAAGCGCGAGCTTCTTCTGGATACCGTACTCAGTATTGGCCAGTGGCTTGGCATCTTCGGAACTCCAATCGAGCTTGAGCGTGCGGCACCATGGCCAATACCATTTGCGCCCCAGATAAAAGCGCCCGTTGGCGGGGTCCATGCCAGCGGCAAACCACAGCGCAGCATGGGCAAAAGCATCATTGGGGCCAGCCAGCTTGCTCAATACATCAATGATTTCCTTTGGCAAATGGGCTTTCCTGGCGTCCGCAAGCCGTGCTCCCAGGATGTTTCGCAGCCAATTCGGAGAGCCGCCATCTTCGATGAAGAATCTTTGGCCGTTTTCGGGGACGGTGAAGAAATCCAGCGCCGCGGTGATTGTGGGACCCACGGTTGGATCAACGGTCCGCGGGTGCTCGAAAGAAGCAGAGATGAAATCTCCGTTGGCGCTAAAACCAACACCGAGAGTGCGGCTGATCTTAGGCAGCGTCTTATATTTGTCCCGGCACCGGAGCAGGAGTTCATTGGTATTCACGGTGCCGGCCGCCACAATCACAATACGGGCGGTCTCAGTGCCGCGGATGCGTTGCTGGTTTTCCAGACGGTCGAAATGAACGCGGTAACCCTGCTCATACGGCTCGATGCGGGTGACCACATGGAGGTGACGAACCTCCGCCCCATGCGCCTCTGCCAGAGGAATATAGTTGAGATCAAGAGTGTTCTTGGCCAGCACCTGGCACCCAACATCACAGTTACCGCAATGAACACAAGTTCCTTGCTGCACACCCTGAGGATTGGTGAACGGAACCGTGTACTGGTCGCTCGTGGGATCCGGCCGGTCGTAGCTGAATTTGGGATCAAAGCTAATGGCGAGCGGGGGCTTGAAGAAACGATCTTGATAACCTGCCTTGCTTGCCGCATCACGGAAAAATTTGAAATGAGGAGAAAGCTGGCCCTCGGGAAGAGGTTCTACTCGGAGCATCTTCCCTACGGCGTCGTAATAGGGCTTGAGCGAGTCCAGGCGAATCTGTGGAGGCCAACCGGACTCAAACACGGATGCCGGAGGCTCCTTAGAAATATTGGCATACACCAAGGAACCACCACCCACGCCGGCGCCCTGCGCCACGATCATCTTTTGCAAGAAACGGAAATCCAGCCATCCATTGAACAATTCCGGCTGGCTGTGGTCGTAGACCCAGGGACCGTCAATAGCGCGAGGAAACTCTGTAGGTTTCCAACGGCGTCCGCGCTCCAGAATCAGCACCTTCTGGTTCTTTTGAGCGAGCCTGCAGCCTGTAATGGCCCCGCCAAAGCCGCTACCGATAACAATTACATCAAACGAATAACTCATCTGCTACCTCCGCATTCGGTGCTGCAAGTAGTGCTGTGGCTTTCCAAGTGACGAAGTTCCAGCAACGGAATTGAACCGCGAGCTGGGCTTGATTTATGTCAGGGCTAGAGTTTACTCGTGCTGAACGTGTGTAGAATCAACCGAGCTTCAGTCCTTGAAACAAGAATCTCTGTGCCAAAAAGACTTTTTCTGCAATCGATAAACTCGTGCCCTTGATCTTAACCGCTACTGCAATGAAAAACGATTTAAGGTGATCATCACAAACCCGTGCTGCGCTTTTGTCAAGAACAATATCGCTCTTATAACGACGATCATCAACAATTCCCTTTTTGGTGCTTGCAAACCACCTTGCAAAGTGGAAATAGCCAGTCTTACCCTGCATTTCTGAAAATAGTTTCATGAACGAGGAACTCTCTTCCTCGGTGCGGCGGAGCTACCCTCAAGCGAGAGCGAAGGTGGGAGGCTGTTCTTGTCGGGCGCCGCGTTTCAGCGCCCAAGCACCCTGTAGATTCTTGGCGAAACCGCAATGAGCACGATGGCGAGCAATGTCCCAGCCAGCACATCAATCATGTAGTGGTAGCGCAGATAAATCGTGGAAAAGGCAATCAAGGCGGCAAAGATGCAGAATGCCCAGAACATTGACGGCGAGAGCCTGCGTGCCGCATAGCAACACACAATCATTACCGCCACGTGCCCGCTGGGAAAGCAGTCGTATTGCACTCCCTCAAGCGAATCCAGTGCGCCCTGATAAAAGCGAAACGCCCATAAGCCCTGCAATGCCGGATGCTGTGCAACGTAGCTCATAAAGCGGGGCCCGCGCGCAGGAAGGACGATATACCCGAGGTAAGAAATCAGAAAGGTTGCCACCACAAGAAACGTGCAATAGCGGAACTCCCGGCTCGACCGGCGATACCAGTACAGGACCCCGAGAAAGATCACTGAAGGGATGAACATGAAATAGACCAGTTGCAGGAACTCCGTAAGCAACGGATT
>DATMMY010000304.1:0-13940 GCA_035569515.1 Candidatus Solibacter sp.
GATCAAGCTCATTGACTACCTTCTCAATGAATCGATCATCCAGCGGCAAATCGCGAACGCGGTATTTTGGCTGTTCACTCTTGGGGAACTGAAACTGAATATGGCTGGTAGCTTCGTTGCCGCCGGGATTCGTCGCGTAGACCACGGGTGCGGTGCCGGCCGGCATGTTCCAGGCAAACGCGTAAAGCGAGAAGAAGCCCGGTTTTCCGTCGGGCATCGGCCATGCGCGAAATGTCTGATTTCCAACTCGTACGCCAGCTTCAGTCCAGTAGCCTGAAAGGTTGAACGTAGCCAGGTCGGCCATGCCCAGATAAAGATAATGCTGATCCTGATCGGCGCTCACCGACGGCGGACGAGTCACGACCACGACTTCACGGTCCACGCTGGCCGTCTTGCCGCGAAAATCGTTCGATGTAGCTTCAATGATCAGGTGCGCCTTGCCATCTTTGAGTTGGGGCGTACTCTGCGTGCCGGCCTTGAAAATCCAGTCGCCATCGGCCACACCGCGCTGCCAAAAGATGCGCCGCGCCGGTTGCGTTGTCTCCCATACCTTGGAGCGGTTGCCGTTCTGCTCAACATAGGCGGTAATGCTTCGGATACCATGCGGACTGCTGATGTGGACGCCCACCGGCGTGGATTGGCCCAGCGCGGAAAGCGAAGCCGGCAAGGTGATGACAGGCGTGGCCGATAACACCGACAGGGTGATAATGGCCAATAAAATGATCAAGATGAGGACAACAAGGAACGTTTTCACGGCGTGAATTCAGGATAGCACGACGTTTTGTGGATTTTACGGCGAACCCTTTTCATCTCGCCGGGGACCGCCATTGCCGCTTGAACATCAGCCGGCATGATCCGCCCTGCGTTTGGGCCATCTTCATTGTTATGGTCCCCAGAAAAGAATCTGCGGTCTGCGGGACTACCGCCGCGCCAGGGCCGGTTGCGGCAGGCTGGAGGAGAAGCGTGCCTTCCGCGTCCCTTGGAAATGGCGCCGAAAATCTTTCGTAACTCACCAACTCCCAACCCTGCTGTCCAATGAGGTTCATGGAGATGGCCAGCTCGTTTTCGGAGGAACACTCGTTCGCATCAACTCTGATCACTTTATATTCCCATTTGGGTTCAGCCGTGGGTTTTTGCGTCCCTTGGCCGCTTTGGGAAGCTACTGGGCGTATGAAGACGGCGAGTGCAACGAGTAATAGCGAACAGCTAAGCAGGCGTAATGACATAACTCTCCTTTTAGTGCCCTAATCATAAGTTAGAACGATGCCAATATGAGTTCTTGCGCTGCCTTGCTGCTAGCTGCTGGCTACTGGCTGCTAGCCGAAAATCTTCAAACCCTTTTAGGATCGGGCGGCCTGCCGATCTTTGCACCGGGGTTCAATGTGCGGTCGCGAAGGCGGCTGCAATCCACGATTCCATTGCGGCAATATCCAGTTGGCTTGTTCAGATCGTTTACAAAAATGCTCTAAGGCCAAAGGCATGCCGCTGGCCCATCTTTGGCTAGCAGCCAGTAGCTAGCAGCCAGCAGCTTCCCGGATTTGACCGAATGACCGCTGAAAGGTAGCCTTATAAGGCAGAAATTTGCGGAGGATAGAACATGCGGCAGAAATTTGCGCTCCTCTGGTTGCTGATGCTTGCGTTTGCTGTACCGCAGGCCGGTAATCAGCTCTGGGCACAGAACGATAAAGAGAAAAAAGAAGCGCCCCCAGTAACGTCATTGAAGGTGGGCGACGAGG
Source organism: Candidatus Solibacter sp. (assembly GCA_035569515.1). Lineage (GTDB taxonomy): Bacteria > Acidobacteriota > Terriglobia > Terriglobales > Acidobacteriaceae > Angelobacter. The sequence goes on from DATMMY010000304.1 coordinate 1,737, forward strand.
CCCCTGACTTTGAAATGCCCGATCAAGCCGGCAACAAAGTCAAATTGAGCAGTTTCCGCGGCAAAAAGAACGTTGCCCTGGCCTTTTACATCTTTGCCTTCACCGGTGGTTGAACCGTGCAAATGCAGAACTTCCAGAAGAATTTGCAAAAACTGGAAGCTGCAGATACCCAGGTTCTGGGTATTAGCATGGACAGCCCGTTCAGCAACAAAGCCTGGGCGGAAAAAATCAACGTCACCTTCCCTCTCCTCAGCGACTGGGGCGGCGACACTACCCACAAATACGGGCTCTACAATGAGAAGCGCAAAATCGGCCGGCGCATGAACTTCCTCATTGATAAAGAGGGCAAAATCGCCGAGATGCAGACAGACAACGAAGCCGTGGATCCCACCAAACTAGTGGAAGTGTGCGAGCGCAAGAAACTAAAAGGATAGTGCCCACAGCCATTGAAACCCAGACTCGCCCGGAGGTCTCCTCCGGGCGGGTTCTTTTTTTGCTCTCCGTGGCCGAGTTGCTGGCCATGTCTTTGTGGTTCACCGGGACAGCGGTGCTTCCCCAGGTCACCTCCATCTGGCGTGCCAATTTAGAGTTAAGTTCCTGGATCACAGTGGCCGTTCAGATTGGTTTTTCTGTGGGCGCCATTGTGTTTGCGCTGTTCAACATACCGGATGTCTTCAGCCCCATCAAGGTCCTGGTTGTGTCGGCCATTGCGGCGGCTGTGGCCAATGCCGCGTTTGCCATGCTGGCTGGAAATCCGGTGCCGGCTATCCTGCTGCGCGGCGCTACCGGCTTCTTTTTGGCGGGAGTATATCCCACCGGCATGAAGATCATTGCAGGATGGTTCCAGAAGGGTAGGGGACTGGCTCTGGGAATCATGATTGGCGCGCTCTCGATTGGCTCGGCGCTGCCCCATGCCGTGAACTCCGTTGGGGGAATTCCATGGCGAGGCGTGGTGCTGGCCGGCAGCGGGTTTGCGCTGTTGGGTGCGCTGATTGTAGCGGTGGCCGTTCATGAAGGGCCGTACGCTATGCCGCAATCGCGCCTGGAGATATCGCAAATCTGGGAGATCGCCAGGAACCGTCCTTTGCGCCTGGCCAACTTCGGTTATCTGGGCCACATGTGGGAGTTGTACTCCATGTGGGGATGGATTGCGGTCATCTTTGCCGCATCCGCCGGATGGTCAAGGTTGCAATATGAGGCCGCGGCAGCCACGGTGATTGCGATTGGAATCATCGGCTGCGTGTGGGCGGGAGCCGCCAGCGATAGGCTCCAGGACGGGAGCGCGTCGGCAAGGACCGGACAACGGGCCAGGGTTACGGTTATCGCCATGAGTGTGAGCGCGTTGTGCTGCGTGCTGGCCGCAGGGGTGTTTCATCATCCTGTTCTTCTCTTACTGGTGGCTTTGATATGGGGGATATCAATCATCGCCGATTCGGCCCAGTTCTCTGCGATCATCAGTGAGGTGGCGGAGAAAAGATATGTAGGCACGGCGCTTACTCTCCAAACGGCGCTGGGATTCCTGCTGACCGCTTTCATCATACGTTTCATGGCTGCGATTGCCCAACGATTTGGCTGGCGCTCCGCTTTGGCCACTATGGCCGTGGGGCCTTTGCTGGGAATATGGGCGATGACCGGATTGATGCGCGGGATCGAGGAATAGCAATCAGCTCTCAGGTATCGGTATTTCAGCCAAAACAATTGGTAACTTTTGCTCATAACTGGTTAAACTCCAACGCATGATGGTTCCATCCGGAGGACAAGAATATGAACACCAAGATGAACCTGATTTTTGCTGCGGCACTGGCCTTTGGTCCACTCGCATTGGCGCAGAACACTGGGGCTCCGGCCTCTCCTGGAGCTCACACCAGCGCTGTCACGAAAGACAAGCAGGACACTCAGCCCGATAACGACCCGCTCAAGCAAGAAAAGGAAAAATATCTGCAGGACGCACAGAAGCTGGCAGACGACACGAAGAACCACGCCAGCGCGGCGCAAATCGCAGCGGACAAAGCCCAACTCAAGAAAGACCGCGCTCGGCTTAATCAACGTAGCGCGGATTTGAAGAAGAACAAAAAGCACAAACCCCATGACCACTGACACAGGCTTGATCTTTGTGGCACCATTGTGTTGCACAGCCGACCTCGGCTGTGTCTTTAGCCAGTAGCAAGTAGCCAGCAGCCAGGAGCTAACATGGCCCTTCACATCGGCACCTCGGGATGGTCTTATCCGATCTGGAAGCCGGCGTTTTTTCCGGACAAGCTGCCGCAAAAGCGGTTCCTTGAGTTCTACTCCACGCAGCTGAACGCGGTCGAGTTGAATGCGACCTTTCGCAGGTTTGCGTCGGTCGCATCCATTCAGAGCTGGGTTGCCAGCACCACTCCAGATTTTCGCTTTGCCGCCAAGGCGCACCAGGTCATTACCCATTTCCGCCGGTTGAAAGACGTTGAAGCGCCTCTTCGGGGTTTTCTGGAGAGCCTGGAGCCCATGCGGCAGTCCGGCAAACTAGGGCCGATCCTTTTTCAGACACCCCCCAATCTTCTGGCCGACTCCGCTTTGCTTGAAGCCTTTGTCCAGTTGCTGCCTCACGCCTATCAGTTCGCTTTCGAATTTCGCCATGCTTCATGGTTCAGCGATGCCACATTTGAAGCTCTGAAAAAGAAAAACGCGGCCTTGTGCTGGGCACAGAGCGAGAAGATCTCCGCGCCTAATGTGGCCACTGCGGATTTTCTCTATTACCGTTTCCGCCTGCCCGAGTACTCGAAAGAGCAGCTGAAAAAAATTGCGGAAGACCTGGGAACGCAGAACCAGAAGGAAATCTTTGCTTTCTTTAAGCACGAGGAAAATCCCGAAAGCGCCCTGAATGCTACGACTGTGGCACGAATACTGGGAATTGAGGCGAAGCCGTTCGTGATGCCGGCGGCAAAAAAAGCGAAAAAATCTGACCTCAGTTAAGCCTAGACTTCCGATCTTCAAATTTTAAATTTCAAATATTACAAATTTAAAATTTAACCTCAGTATCTTCCTGGTTATTTACTCCCCCACGCCATAGCCGCATACTGAAGCTGTGAATGCTGCTCATCAAAGGCTGGTGAAGAATTTTCTCGACTACCTGAAGGTCGAAAAAGGGCTGGCGGAGATGACGGTGAGCTCTTATGAAACGGATCTCATTCAGTTTTCCGAATTCCTGGAGCTCCGCCGCCGTGGCCTGCTTCAGGCACGTCGGGAGGATGTTCGCGCCTTTTTGAGCCAGCTTTTCTCCAACGAGGTTAAAGATCGGTCGGTAGCCCGCAAGCTTTCGGCGTTGCGTCATTTCTATAAGTACCTGCTGCTGGACCGCATGATAAAGCATGATCCAACCATGGAGATTGACTCTCCCCGGCAATGGAAGGTACTGCCCAAGTCGCTGGCCGGAAGCGAAATTAATTCCATGCTTAAGGCAGTTGAGACCACCAAGGATTCCGGGCTTGCCGTCGCTATTTCCCAACGCGATCGCGCCATGCTGGAGTTGCTCTATGCTTCCGGCCTGCGCGTATCGGAGCTCATCAACATCAAGCTGGAAGACCTGAAACTGGAACTCGGCCACGTGCTGGTCCGAGGCAAGGGAGACAAAGAGAGGCTTGTCCCGCTGGGGCGGGCTGCGCAAGATGCAATTCGCGATTACATGGCCCAGCCCCGCGAGTTCCTTCTGCGCGGGCGAGTGTCGCCGGTATTGTTTGTCCGCCGGGGCGGAAACCGGCTGACCCGCCAGCGGGCGTGGCAGATGGTGAGTGCCGCTTCGGCCTCAGGGAGGCATGCAAGCCCGCACACCCTTCGCCATAGCTGCGCTACTCACATGGTGGAAAACGGCGCCGATCTGCGCACGGTGCAGACGATTTTGGGCCATGCCGATATCTCCACCACGCAGGTTTACACCCATGTGGCGCTCGACCATCTCAAGAACGTCTATCGCAACCATCATCCAAGGGCCAAAAAGAGATGAAACAGCCAGCGCGGACCAGCCGGGAGATACAGAAGGGAATGAACGCCTTTCTCGATTCATTGAAAGCGGAGAAGAGAGCCTCTAAACACACGCTCCGTGCCTACGAAAAAGAGCTAGCTACATTTGCCGAGTTTCTTGGTCCGGAGATTCGCTGGAAAGACATTGATCATGTTTTTGTCCGGGGATTTCTTGCGGATCTCCATTCCAAAGGCCTGAGCAAAGTTTCTGTGGCGCGGGCCCTGGCGGCCTTGCGTTCCATGTACCGGTGGCTGGCGAGGGAAGGGATTGTCCAGCAGAATCCCGCCAAGCTGGTGTCTACGCCGAAGATTCCCAAAAAGCTGCCCCGCGTGCCGACCCTGGAGGAGATGAACGGGCTGCTGGACGGCGGCATGCCCGAAACTGTGGCCTTTCCAGAGCGCGACCGGGCGATCTTTGAGCTGCTTTATGGTTGCGGCCTGCGCAATTCAGAGCTGGTGGGAATTGAACTCAATGACCTCCAATGGGCCAATGAGGTGGTGCTGATACGCGGTAAAGGAAAGAAACAACGATATGTGCCGCTGGTGGGCGCCGCAGCCGAGGCTCTTAAGTCATATATTGAAGCCCGGCGGCAGGTGCTGACCCAGGTTCGCAAGAGCACACCAAAGTTATTTATTAATCGCCGTGGAGGCCCGCTTACAACGCGTAGCGTGGGCCGGATCGTGAAGCAGGTGGCGGTCGCCAAAGGCCTACCTCCGGATGTTCATCCACACACACTGCGGCATGCCTTTGGCACGCACATGCTCACGGAGGGGGCCGATCTACGCGCCATTCAGGAGCTGCTGGGCCATGAACGGCTTTCCACCACCCAGAAATACACGCAGCTTTCCATCCAGCATGTAACGGAAGTTTATGACCGCACTCATCCTCGCGCCCGGTAGCTGTGCTATATTCCAACAAATCCCATGGGTTTCTTTGGAAATAACTTTACTTACGGAATCATTCTGCAGTTGATTGCCATCGTGCACTATATCCGGCGTGGGTCGGAGTGGTATTGGCTGTGGATCATCCTCATGGGCGGAGGTCTCGGCGCGCTTGTCTATATTGGCGTGGAGGTGGTTCCTGACCTGGGTCAACTCCGCAAGTCGATCAGAATTTTCTCTCATCGCAAGCGCATCAAGCAGCTCGAGGTGCTGATTCTGGATAATCCTTCAGCAGGGAACCTGGAGGAATTGGGAGATCTATATCTGGAGCAGAAGAAATACGCACAGGCCAAGCAATATTATGACCGGTGCATCTCTTCTCGCACGGACCTGCGCGATCCCTTCTATCGCCGGGGTCTGTGCGAACTGGAGTTGGGCGACTATCCGGCTGCGGCCGCCGATCTGGAACGCGTGTTCAACATAGAACCCAATTACGACTATCAGCGGGCAGCGGGGCTCGTAGCCCACGCCTGGGCCAAGTCGGGACAGCCTGATCGTGCTGCCCAGCTCTTTGCGAAGGTCGTTGAGACCTCCACGCTTTCCGAGACCCAATACAACTATGCCTGCTTCTTGGTGGAGCAGGGCAAACCGGCGGAGGCCGGGCAGTGGCTGGAGCGCATTCTGTCCAAGAAGGCCACCATGCCTCGATATCTAAAGCGGCGCGAGAGTCCGTGGTTTCGTAAGGCCTCTGCCTTGAAGAGCAAATTGCCCGCCTGAGCACCTCGGGGACAAGCTCTACCCTGACACTTATTCATGCAAAGCGGGCCCACCCATCGGGTCTTCCATTCTTTTGGGTTTTTGCCGAGTTTATGCAATCCTGTAAGGTCACGAGAAGGAGATCTTCTATGCGGAAGGCATTATTACTATCTGTCATTTTTGTCTTGGGGTTGCCGCTCTTTGCGCAGCAGCCGGCGGCGCAAGCTGCGGCGGCGAACAACGGCCCAGGTCAGGCGTTAGCTCCGGATGCGCCCAGCCGGGAGGAGCTGTTGAAGCTTTTTGACATGCTCGAAATAAAAAAACAGATGGATTCCATCCGTGACAGCATGAGCAAGAGTTTGGAGCAGCAGTTCAGCCAGATGACTCGTGGGCAGCTGACCGCTAAGCAGGTGGATGAACTTGGCAAACTCGAAAGTGAGTTGTTCGGAAAGATGATGTCGGACGATTTTGTCTCGAATATGATGGACGTGCTAATTCCCATATATCAGCGCCACTTTACATCTTCCGATGTCTCTGCCCTGATTGCCTTCTATTCCACCGTGGTGGGGCAGAAGTTTCTGCATGAACAGGCACAGATCATGGCGGAGTACATGCCAAAGGCCATGGAGAACATGCAGGGAAGAGTTCAGAAAGTAATGGACGAGACGCACTTTACTGAACGCGTTGAGCAGATCATGGCTGAAGGCGAGAGCAAACAGCCTGCGAAGAAATAGTGGGGAAGAAATAGCGTTCTTCACTTATTTTTCCTATTCGGAAGCTGTTATTTTTTTGCGATTGGAATGGCTATGCGAAAACATGTTCCGTGCACTGAATCGCCAACACGGCTGCGCACCCGGATCTTCGCTCCGTATTTTTGCAGGATTTCACGGGTAATCCACAGGCCCAGCCCGGTGCCGTGCTCGCCTTTAGTGGTAAAGAACGGCTGAAACAGATGGGCAATGAATCTGGATGGAATGCCCTGGCCATTATCCCCGACGGTGATGACCACTACTCTTGGCAGAGCGCGGGACGAACGCTCGTAGCTTCTGAGCCACAAATGACCATTCACGGGAAGCGCATCCAGGGCATTGGCAATCAGGTTCACAAAGACCTGGCGCAGCTCTCCAACATTGGCGCTGACCATTGCGCGAGAGCGGTACCGCCTATGCACTTCAATGTGCTTTGCCTGGATCTTTCGCGAGAGCAAGTTCAGTGTCTCATCCAGGACCTGATGTACGTCGACCTGGGTGATGGCGGGCGTCTCCCGAGAGAAGTTCAGGGTGCGTCTGGCAATTTCCGTAATTCGATTTAGCTCCTGCTCGCCCAGTTTCAAATGGTTGCGCTGCTCGTCTGTGGCTGTCTGTTCCAGCAGATAGAAGATGTTCTTGATGGCGTCCAGGGGATTGTTGATTTCATGGGCTATGCTGGTTGCCAACCTCCCTATGACCGCCAGGCGCTCCGTAGATTTGAGCACCGTCTCGACCTTTTTTCTTTGGGTGATGTCCCGCATGAAGCCGGTAAAGAACCGTTTCTCTTTGAGCGTGAATTCCCCAAAGGAGACCTCCATCAGGATCTCCTGCCCGTCCTTCCGAAGGCCGGGAAGCTCCATGCCGTGCCAGTTGAGATGTTTCTTGCCGGTCTCCAGGTATCGGGTGAGCGCCTGTTCATGCCTGATCCGAAAGGCCGGGGGCATCAGCATGATCAGGCTTTGCCCCTTGAGCTCACTGGCCGGGTAGCCGAAGACTTCTTCTGACGCGCGGTTCGCAAGCAATATGTTGCTTGATTCATCCATGGTGATGATGGCGTCGGAAGCGGAGTCGGCCAGGCTGCGGTAGAGCTCAAAAGATTGAGCCACCGCTTCCTCGGCTTCCTTTCTTTTGATGAACTGGCCTATTTGCCGTCCCAGGGAAGCCATGGTTTCCAGCAGCTCATAATCGGGCTCGCGCGGAGTGGCGCTCAAGAATTCAAGAACGGCAATAGCGTCGCTGCCCACCAGAACGGGAAATGCGAATGCGGATTGCAACCCTGCTTCCACAGCGGCGGCGCTTCGCGCAAAATTTTCGTCGCTCTGGAGATCCGGGATCCAGGATGGTTCTGAGGTTGAAAACACGCGTCCCGGCAGGCCTTCGCCGGGCAGTATCTCATTTTCCCTGGATGAGGCGATAAAGGTCCCCAGCGATTCTTCAGCGGCGGAAATGTGGGTGCAGCGTAAGACCGGCTGATTGGGTGCGTACTGCCAATAGGCCCCCAGCTCCCAGCCAAGGTTCAGGCAGATAGACGCAATAATCTGCGGCAGGGCGGAGCTGAGGTCATCCGCTGTGGCCAATACTTTGGACACTGCGTATTGCGCCTTCAGCAGCGGCAGGACGTTGCGGGACCCTGTTTCTCCCTTGCGAGAAGGCTGGCGATGCGGGCCCTTGGGAACCATCACGCCGATTCTACACGGGCTCCACCTGCCCACCTAATGTTCGAAAACACCTTAGTAACGCGCCTCGATTGATCGTGGCCCCCGGCCGCATCCGCTTGTTTCCTGATTCGGAACAATACTTGCTGCTCGATTGATCAGCGGCCATCAGCGCAAATCAGCGGTCAAAACTTCTTGCTTTTCGATCAGTGGCCTCAGTGGAAATCAGTGGTAAGACTCTGGCTCTTGCGTCCATGGCGGTAAAATTCAAATATCTTAAACTTCCTTCGGCTTGCAGGCTCACCCTCCAGGACAAGCTGTGCCCTGACGCAAATCGCTTTAGAAATGCGCGGATGGCCGGAGCCCTTCGCCGTGGTAGACTCTTGGCCTTACTTATGCTCCTGAAAATCCTTGTTGTATTGCTGCTGGCGGCCATTCCCGCTTCTGCTGCCGATGAATTTACGCTGTATGATCTGCAGCCCCCTGAGACCCATCAATTCGCCATCACCTACGATGTGACCGAAACTCACGAAGGCGCGCCGTTCTTCTTCAATCCCATTCGTCCCGGCTCCACCGCATCGAAAGAGCGGGTCATTGAACGCACCACCGGCAAAGAGCTGCAATTTGAGACCGTCACCGGCAAAGAAGCGAAGGCCTCCGGCCTGCTGCCTCCGCAGACCTCCGATACTGCGCAGTTTATTAAGGTGCATCTTCCCGGACCGGTTCCCAAAGGAGGCGAGACGCGCATCCGCATCTTCAAGACCTATACGGACGCTCCTTCTTACAGCGTGAAAGATGGGCAACTGATCTTTGATCGTCCTCTGGGCATCAAGCGTAACGTGGTCCTGCTGCCGCAGGGTTGGGAACTGGTGGGGTGCGCCTCACCCGCCATGGTGTCGACCGATCCCGATGGCCGTATCCGCCTGAGTTTCTTGAATGATCGCGACGACCAGCTGCCGGTCAAGATTGTTGCGCGGAGGCTGCCATGATTGTGATGAAGAAGAAATTGTTTTTTCGCTTGCTGCTGGGAGTGACGCTGCTGGGATTGATGGGTACGGCCGTGTGCGCGGCGCAGGTCGAGTCGTTTCATCGAGCCGAGCAGGACCGCGAGATCAGCTACTGGCTGCTTGAGCCAACCACGCATCAATTCCGTATTTCGCACGATTTCACCGTAACCAGGGTAGGGCAGAAATCAGTCCATAGCTTTGTACGAAAAGGAAGCGTGGTGTCCCCTGATGCCAAGATGACCGACCTGGACACCGGCAAGCAGCTTAAGACCTACACCGTGAGCGGGAAAGATGTAAATGCTCTTGGATACTACCCCGAGCCGGTTGCCCCCGATTCGGTGGCTGTGCAAGGTGATCTTGGCCATGCCATTGGCGAGGGCCAGTCAACCCGTGTCCGCGTGGAAGAGACCTACACCGATCCCGTGGGCTACGTATTGAAAGATGGAGAGCTGGTCTGGACGCGCACCCTTGGGCGTCCGGCGAACCGCGTGACGCTGCCCCCGGGATGGATACTGACCTCCGTCAATACGCCTGCGGTCATCTCCCTGGATAACGAAGGCCGAGTTCTTCTGCGCTTTACCAACATCCGAAACGGGGACCTGTCCATCGTTATTAAGGCGCGCAAGAGAATTCAAAAAACTAGCTAAAGAGAAAGATCGAATAGGGATGAGACAGAAAATCTTTTAGCCACGAATTTGCGCGAATTAACACGAATGGAAAAGGAACCAACGCCAAGGGCGTTCTTCCATTCCAAAGTTATTTCTTTTGGTTTTTCATTTCTGATTCGTGTTTATTCGCGTTTATTCGTGGCTAAATCTAATGTGTGTCTTACTTGCGCCGTTGCCGGGCGATCTCATAAATCACAATGGCGGCGGCTACCGACACGTTCAGAGAGGGAACCTTGCCCAGCATGGGAATGGAGACAAGGAAGTCGCATTTCTTCCGCACCTGCTCATGCAGTCCATGGCCTTCAGCGCCCAGGACCAAGGCGCAATCCATGTTGTAGTCAATCTGGTCATAGAGCTGTGTTCCGCGCTCGTCCAGACCTACCGTCCAGATGTTGCGCGCTTTAATGTCTTCAATCGCCCTGCCGATGTTCGTAACCTTGGCAATCGGCAGATGCTCAGAAGCGCCCGCCGAGGCTTTAACGACCGTAGCCGTAATTCCCACAGCGCGGCGCTCCGGGATGATCACGCCGTCAGCGCCGCCGCCTTCCGCAGTGCGGATTATAGCTCCCAGATTGTGCGGATCTTCAATCCCGTCAAGCACCACAAGAAATGAATGTTTTCCCCGTTTGGCAGCGAGAAGGTCGTCCAGATCTCCATATTTCTTTTCTGCCGTGACCGCGACCACGCCCTGATGATTGCTGGTCTTGGCCAGACGGGTAAGCTGGTCACGAGGAATGGTGCGGATCGGAACGCCAGCCTCCCGGCAGCGCTCGGCAATTCTCTGGATACGGGCATCCACCCGGCCGCCCGCGACTCCAACGTATTCAAAAGCTCTTCCACGTGCGGCCAGGGCCTCTTCGACTGCATGGATACCAAAGATGATCTGCATTCAAGCCAGTCTACTTCAGCCCGAAAGAGAGTTCCATCGGGGCAGATGCCTTGCAGGTCCCGGAACATCTACCAAAATCCGTAGCATTCTCACGCAAGGCAAGAATGGCGCTTTCTGACATCCATGTGTCGTAATCCAAGAGCTGATGCAACCTATTTGAAAAATTGAACGCAAAAAACCTTAACATTTCTTGACACCCCTAGGACTGGGAGGTATAAATTGGCGCAGTCTCTGCTGGGCATTCTCCGCAGGTTAGATCAACTCCTCATTCCTGCATTCAGAATAAGCTACAGCACGAATCGGAGGGTATATGCGTATGAACCGTCTCTTCTCAGTGGTACTCAATACACTTTTGGTCCTGGCGTTCTCCGCCCTGACGTGGGCGCAGAGCGGAAGCATTTCGGGTACGGTCAGTGACAGCAGCGGCGCGGTAATTCCTGCTGCGCAGGTGTCGGTACGCGATCTGCAGACCAGCATCAGCCGCACTACCACCACGAATTCCCAGGGGTTTTACGAATTCCTGAATGTGAAGCCTTCCACCTACGAGTTGACCGTAGAGATGAAAGGGTTTGACAAGGCCATCAAGCGCGACATCAGCGTGATTGTGGGTCATGAAGCGCACCTTGATGTGAACCTTACTCCGGGAAATGTCAGCGAGACGGTTGAGGTCAAAACCGAAGTGCCTCTGATCGAACCGGACAAGACGAATGTTAGTTATTCGATTGATAAGCAGCAAATCGAAAACTTGCCGCTGCAAGGCCGCCAATTCCTGGATTTGGCCCTGCTCACTCCCGGTGTCACCCCGCAGGCACCCGGCACGCAGGCCGGCGGGATCAACGTTTCCGGAATGCGCAGTCAATCCAATAATTTCACCCTGGACGGCGTGAGCAACAACGATCCCCAGGTGAATGGTCCCCTCAACAATTTCCACATAGCCGATGCCGTGCAGGAATTCAATGTGAATACCAGCATCGCCAGCACTGATCTTGGACGCAGCAGCGGTGCTCAAGTTTCCGTGATTACCAAGAGCGGCAGCAACTTCTATCACGGATCGGCCTTCTACTACGGTCGTAATGAGGCGATGGACGCCAACGACTGGTTCCTGAATCGTGCGGGCAAGCCCAAGAACACGCTGCGCCGCCATCAATATGGAGGTACGGTCGGTGGCTGGCTGATAAAGGACAAGACTTTCTGGTTTTTCAGCTATGAAGGTTTTAAGCAAAAGAACCCGTTGCCCCAGCTTGCTACGGTTCCAACCCTTGCAGCTCGCGCCTCGGTTACTGATCCGGTTTCTGTCAAGCTGCTGCAGTTCATTCCTCCGCCCAATATTCCCGGAGCAACTGGGACCCAGTCCAACTGGGCGGGGAACGCGGACCAGAATAGTTATAACCAGACCTACCTGCTGCGGATGGACCACAACCTGTCGGAAAATAATCGGTTGATGGGGCACTACGCCTGGTTCAGCGGGAATAGCCTGTCGCTCCAGCAGAACCCGTTTAACGGCTCCATTACCAATCTGCCTGGTTCTCAATCGGTGGCGATTGAGGAAACATATTCGCACACCAAGTGGCTCAATGTGGCACGTGTCGGATTCATCCGCAA
>DATMMY010000305.1:0-9280 GCA_035569515.1 Candidatus Solibacter sp.
GGATACGCAACATATCAATCGTTTCTCTCCGGAGCTGGAGAAGTGCGGTATTGAATGTCACTTTCTAGACCTCGGCGTGCTGCGGCGGAGGTATTTCAAGTTCTGGAGATTGCCGGGCTTTGGAATGGAAGTTATTAGCGCTGCGCGTGCGCTGGCTCGATTGGTCCGCGAGAAGGACATTGCCCTTATCCATACGAATACCAATACGGTCCTTCCCGGCGCACTTGCCGCGCGCATGACGAAACGCCCCCACATCTGGAGCATCCACGAGTTGCTGGTGGAGCCGGCGCTGGTGCGCAACGTTTTGCACTTTTTGGTGCCGAGGCTCTCGACGCGGGTGGTCGCAGTGTCGGCGGCGGTCCGCGACCATATGCTCAAGGACGCTCCCCAATTTGCAGACCGTTTCGAGCTCGTCCTTGGCGCTATCGACGTGCAACCCTTCGTCCATGCCGATGCCGACGGGAGAGAGAAGCTTCGCAAAGAATGGGGCATAGGCGAGGATGAAATACTGATCGGAATGGCTGGGCGGGTGACCCGCTGGAAGGGCCAATCCGTTTTTGCCGATGCCGCCAAGCTCGTGCTGCAAAAGCACACGAATGTAAAGTTTGTCTCCGTGGGAGGCGTCTTTGATAAAGATGTCTTCTACATGGACGAGTTCAAGAAAAAGGTTCGCGACGTGGGGATTGAGGGCAAGTTCATCATCAATGATTTTCGGAGTGACATGCCGGATGTCTTTGCGGCCTATGACATCTTCGTCTTGCCCTCTACTTGGCCTGAGCCTTTCGGCCTGGTTGTGCTTGAGGCGATGGCCTCGGGCAAGCCCGTGGTGGCAACGGCACCCGGAGGTCCGTCTGAGACTGTTGCCGACGGGGAAACGGGATACCTGGTGCGGCCGTCTTCTCCCGAGGACATTGCGGCGGCAATCGAGAAGCTAATTTCCGATCCGCAGAAGCGCAGACGGATGGGAGAGGCAGGCAGGGAGCGTGCCTGTAAAATGTTTGCAATTCCGCGTTATGTGCAAGAATTTCAAGACCTGTACGCCAGGGTGTTGAGGACGAGTGAAACCCAACAACAACCAACACCTACCACGGAGACACGGAGGCACTGAGAAACCGAAAGACTTTACCGCGGAGGCGCGGAGAAAAACCTAAAGTTATGATCGGCAAGATCACGGAGAATACAAGGCAATCTCACGACCGTTAACGTGGCATGAAAATTTATGAGGAAAAACAAGGGTTCCTAATCACATGGTAATCAGCGCATTCATAGTATGACGGAACAGACCGCAACCCATCCAATCTACGGACGCAAACTTCGCCTCGCCATCTTTGGCGGACGCGGGATCCCATCCACATACAGTGGTACCGAGGCTTTCTTTATTGAGATTGCGCCCAGGCTGGTAGCGCGGGGACACGAGGTCATTGTCTACTGCCGGAAATCGCTGTTTCGCGAGCGGCCCGCTCTTTATAAGGGAGTGCGGCTGATTTACCTGCCGAGCATCGAAACCAAAAACCTTGGCACGCTCACGCACACGCTGGCCTGCATGATCGACGTGCTGCGCCGGAACGTGGACGCCATGCTGGTCACCAACGTGGCCAATGCGTTTCACTGCATCATTCCCCGCATCTTCCGGCAGAACTGCGCGATCAACGTGGATGGAATCGAATGGAAGAGAGGGAAATGGGGGCCAATGGGCAAAGCTTACTTCTATATGAATGCCAAACTGAGCGGAAAAATATTGCCCAAAGGGATTGTTACGGACGCCTATGAGATGCGCAAGCTCTACCTGGAAGAATTCAATACGCGTTCCGCATGTATTGCGTACGGGGCAACTATCGAGCGTTCAACCAATCCCGACTCCGTTCGCCAGTACGGGCTGGAACCCGGAAATTACTACTTGATTGCCAGCCGGCTGGTGCCGGAAAACAATGCAGCTATGATCGTTGAGGGCTTCAAGAAGGCCCCAACGGAACGGGTGCTCGCGATTGCCGGGGATGCCAACTACCGCAGTGAGTTCGTCAGCGATCTTAAAGCCAACGCTGGAAACCAGGTCCGTTTTCTGGGGCATGTCGACAACATCGAGCATGTGAAAGAGCTGCACTGCAACGCCTATGCTTACATCCATGGCCACATGATGGGCGGCACCAATCCCGCGCTCTTGAAGGCGCTGGCCTATGGGAACTGCATCCTGGCGCATGACAACCAGTTCAACGCGGAGGTACTGGGTGGGCATGGATTGTTGTTCCGCGACGCCGATGAACTGGCGGAAAAGATACATTTGATCGAAAGCAAGCCGGAATTAGCAGAGACCTACCGGCGACAAGCGCCCGACAGGATTCGTGAGGCCTATACCTGGGACCGGATCACGGACCAATATGAAGAGCTCTTCTACCAGCTAGCGGCTGGGGAAGACCCCACACGTGTCCACTCGAGCGTGCTCGTGGCTGAAAGGGAAACGACAACGGTTTTGTAGCGCGTTGTGCAAATCTGTGGCGGCCCCCTCCTCCTCTCTCGTTTGATGGCGGAACTCCCAGCGAATGTTATATTTAAATGTTTGACCCGACGAGCGCTGCAGCGCGTATTGTCCGCCCCTTGGCGAATAGAGAGGAAGCTGTTTCATGCCCCTGACAATCGAATCTGTCCATCTGAATGATGTTGTGGTCATAGCTCCGCAGGTGAACGGCGATGCCAGAGGATTCTTCATGGAGACCTTCCGCGCCGATCATTTCCGGGTGTTGGGCCTTCCCTCAGAATTTCCCCAGGACAATCACTCACGCTCCACCAAAGGAGTGTTGCGGGGGCTGCATTTTCAATGGGGCCCTCCCATGGGAAAGCTGATGCGGGTCACCAGCGGAAGCGCCTTCCTGGTTGCCGTGGACATTCGAAAGGGTTCCCCTAACCTGGGCCGGTGGTTCGGTCTCGAGGTATCCGCCGAAAATAAAAAGCAAGTCTGGGCGCCCTATGGTTTTGCCCGTGGTTTTTGTTGCCTGACAGAAGTTTGCGAATTGCAGTACAAATGTACTGCAATCTATAACCCAGAAGCCGAAGGGGTGATCAGCTTTGCCGATCCACAGATTGGCATCGAGTGGCCAATCGATGTGAAAACTGCTACAACGTCAGACCGAGATCGCAAAGGGCAGAGCCTGGCGCAATGGCTGGCCTCACCCCTTTCCGACAACATTCTCTACGGCGTGGATGCTGCGGGAAGAAAGACTGGATGAACATTGCTGGCGTGCGCCGAAGATCACACTGTAGAGTGAAGCCGTGAAGTTGCGGGCTTTAGTTGGGTGAATAGATTCGATCGCGGGCAAGATAACAAACGAGGAGAATGATGGCCAGAGACAAGCTACTTTGTACGGGAGCGGCAGGGTTTGCCGGAGCGCACATTGTGCGCCATCTGATGACCAATACCGATTGGGACATCATTGGACTGGATCGGTTGAGCTATGCGGGATCGCTGGAGCGCCTGGGGGAGTGGCAGGGAAATCCCCGGTTGAAAATGGTGTTTCATGATTTCCGGGGCGCCTACCCGGCAAGCGTCCTCAGGGCCTTGGAGGGAGTTCGTTACGTCATTCACAACGGAGCCGAGACGCACGTGGAGCGTTCGATTCATGATCCGGAATCGTTTGTGATGTCCAATGTCGTGGGAACCATGAACACCCTTGAGGCAGCGCGGCAACTTCAGGTTGAACACTTTATTTACGTATCCACCGATGAAGTTCATGGTCCTGCTCCCAACGGCGTGGATTTTGTCGAGGATTCTCCTATCCGTCCGTCGAATCCTTATTCCGCGGCCAAGGCCGGCGGTGAGGCCCTAGCCTATGCCTGGTCACGATGCTACCGGTTACCTGTCACCACCACCAGGACCATGAATCTGATTGGAGAGCGACAGCATCCCGAGAAATTTGTGCCCATGTGCATAAGCAAAGTTCTCAATGGAGAGAAAGTCACTGTCCACGGAAGGCGCGAAGGCGACGGCAAGTGGACCATCGGCTCGCGCAAATGGATTCACGCACGCAACCAGGCGGATGCCTTGTTGTTTCTACTGCGATTGCAACATACGAAAGGTCAAGACAAAGCGGCGGCCAGGGTGGGGCATGGCGAGACCTACCATGTTGCGGGAGAAGAGCGCAGCAACCTGGAGATCGCTCACTTTATCGCCAAGACTCTGGGGAAGAAGCTGGACCATGAGATCGTGGATATTCACGCCGACCGCCCAGGACATGATCTGCGGTATAGCCTTTCCGATGAAAGCATTAAGTCTCTGGGATGGACTCCCCCGGTGGCTTTTGAGGAGTCCTTGCGCCGCTGTATTGAATGGTCGGTAAGGCTGGAGAACCTGAGATGGCTTGAAGGTTGAGTAGGCCAGCGCGGAGCACTACAACTAAAGAGAAGTCAAAACCTGCCACGGAGACGCGGAGGCGCGGAGAAAAGCAAGATCAAGTCAAGAGTGGCACAAAGATGCGGAATTACGCCCGGAACGGACAGCTATGAAAGTCGCAGTGTTGGGAGCCAACGGCCAGCTGGGTATGGATGTTACTGCAGCTTATCTTGCGCAGGGCGATGAGGTTGTGGCTCTGACTCATGAAGACGTAGAAGTCTCGTCGCTGGAGTCCGTAAGAAAATCGCTGGAGAGCATCCGGCCGGATGTGGTGATCAATTGCGCCGCCTTTGCCAACGTGGAGCGGTGCGAAGATGAGCCTGCGCCGGCTTTTGCGGTCAACGCCACGGGCGCGCGCAACGTGGCCCAGATCACAGATTTGCTGGGCGGGAAGCTTGTGCACATCAGTACCGACTATGTCTTCGATGGCGCGAAATCCACGGCCTACATCGAGCAGGATCAGCCCGGGCCTTTAAATGTGTACGGGAACAGCAAGCTTTCGGGAGAGTATTTTGTGCGTTGCGCGAATTCTCGTCATTTTGTGGTGCGGGTCTCGGGGATCTATGGCCATAACCCCTGCCGTGCCAAAAAGGGACTGAATTTCGTGGAATTGATGTTGAAGCTGGCGCGGGAGCGCAACGAGGTGCGCGTGGTGGATGACCAACTGGTGACTCCAACTCCCACTATCGAGATAGCTCGACAGTTAACGCTGCTAAGCAGGACAGCCGATTATGGCATCTACCATGCCACGTCTGAGGGCAGCTGCTCCTGGTATGAATTCGCGCGCGTTATTTTCGAGCTGACCGGCGCCAATGTCCGCCTGGAGCGGGCTAATCCCGGCGACTTTCCCACCAAGGCGCGCCGTCCGAAGAACTCAGTACTTGAGAACGCGGCGCTGAAGAGCAGATCTCTCAACATCTTCACCCACTGGAGAGAGGGGCTTGAGACCTATCTGGCTGGCCGGAAGAAGGCGGGGGAAGCAGGCCTGGCTTGACGGCGGTTTCCGCAATACGGGGCTCTCCGTTACCCGGCGCGCATAGGCAGCGTTTTTCTCCGGCCGGTGAAGCGAAAGCCCCAATCTCGGTATATTATTGAAATCACAGACAGTCGTCACACTTTGTTACAGTACTTTGCTATAGAAACATAGGCAGGAAATAGCCGAATATGCGTGTACTTATTACGGGAATTACCGGGCAGGATGGCTCTTACATGGCCGAGTTCCTGCTGGAAAAAGGTCACGAAGTCTACGGCCTGGTGCGCAGGAGCAGCCTGGAAAAATATGATCGCATAGAGTCCATTGTTGACCGGATCCAGTTTGTTGAGGGCGATCTGACCGACCAAGGCTCACTGGATGCTGCCATGGACCAGATCCAGCCGCACGAAGTCTACAACCTGGCCGCGCAAAGTTTTGTTCCAGTGTCATGGAACCAGCCGGTGCTTACCGCGGACGTAACGGGACTTGGTGTTTTGCGTATGTTGGAAGCCATCCGCAAGCATTGCCCCACTGCGAAGTATCTTCAAGCCTCAAGCTCAGAGATGTTCGGCAAGGTTCTGGAAAAGCCCCAGACGGAGAAGACCCCATTCCATCCTCGCAGCCCTTACGGAGTCGCCAAAGTATTTGCGCACCACATCACGGTGAACTACCGCGAGAGCTACGGATTGTTCGCCTGCTCCTCCATCTGCTTCAACCACGAGTCTCCCCGGCGCGGCGCTGAATTTGTAACGCGAAAGGTCACCCAGCATGCGGCACGGATCAAACTGGGCCTGGCGGACCGGTTGAAGATGGGTAATCTAGATGCGCAAAGAGATTGGGGATACGCGGGCGATTATATTGCCGCCATGTGGCTCATGCTGCAGCAGCCCCAGCCGGACGATTATGTGATCGCCACCGGCGTGACCCACAGTATCCAGGAGCTTCTGGACGTGGCGTTTTCCTATGTGGGGTTGGACTGGAAAAAGTACGTTGAAATCGACCCTAAGCTGGTCCGCCCCGCCGAGGTGGATTACCTGTGCGGCGATTCAAGCAAAGCGCGCCGTGTCCTGGGATGGAAACCTAAAGTGGACTTCCGGCAGCTCGTGGAAATGATGGTAGATGCCGATTTGACGGCACAGAGCCACAGTGCAACCGTTCGCAACAGCGTTATTGCCGAAATGTAGCGTTCCGTTCCTGCGGGCCAACTCGCCCAGGTACGGCAAGAGGTTCGTGGAGAATTCTTCCAGGGTATGCATCCAAAAGACTTCCAGATGCCGGTGCGGAAATATTTCCGCAGAAGGCGATTCAAGAATTTTGTTGCCGAGTATCAGTCCTGCGGACGCATTCTGGATGTGGGCGGGGAGCATTACACGTGGCCGATTATTGGGCGCTGCGACGGCATCACCATCATCAACGTCAATGTTCCAAGAGAGACAGACGGGTTTGGGTACATCCAGGGCTCGGGATGCGAGATGCCGTTTCAAGACAAGTCGTTTGATCTGGCATTTTCGAATTCCGCCATAGAGCACGTTGGCAGCGTGGAGAACCAGTTCCGGTTCGCCCAAGAGATGATGCGTGTGGGCAAGAGAATCTACTGCCAGACCCCTTCGCGCCTGTTCCCGGTCGATCCTCACCTTACCACGCCCTTTCTTCACTGGCTTCCTGTCTCCTGGCTTACGCCCAGGTTCCTGCGCTATTTCACGCTGAATGGTTGGCTGTGGAAGAAGCCCTATGAATATGACGTAACGTGGATCTCCAAGCGCAAGTTGAAGAAGATGTTTCCAGGCTGTAAGATAAAAACAGAAAGATTTTTGCTCCTCCCCAAATCGTTTATTGTCACGAATTGAAGATGTTATGAATTAAGACCTGCGATCCCCTCGCAAGGTCTCCCGGATCACACGGTCTCCAGGTTAATGAAGAACAAAATTTGTTACATGATTTACTCCCTTTCCAGAGGGGGCGCTGAAGGCCAGCTCATTGAGCTGTTGAGACGGCTTGATCGTGACTGCTTCGATCCCTCCTTGATTTTGTGGGAAGAGGGCAATCTGCAGCGCGTACAGGGACTGGTCGGCGATGTAAGAGTGCTGGGAGTGGAGCGCCATGCATCCGGAGGCCGGTCGCGCCGTGAATATCGTGCGGCTCTGGCCTTGAAACGGTTGTCCACTTGTCTGTCTGAGATCCGTCCGCAAATCCTTCACGCCATCCTTTCAGGCCCGTCTATTCTTGCGGCGTTTGCCCGCGTGACAAGGCTGGTGCCGTGCGCAATACACAGCCGGCGGACCCTGGTTGACGCGTATCGTTGCAAAGACAGGATTCGAACGATTGCCGATTCAATAGCTACCAAGGTATCGGACCTCGTGATCGGCAACTGTGGCGCTATCATTCGCGAGATGGTCACCCTGGATGGAGTGCCCGAATCGCGGGCGCAGCTTATTCCCAATGGGGTGGATACGGTACGCTTCTCTCCGCAAATGGAGCGGTCTTTGCGCGAGGAGCTTGGCTGGTCTGACGATAATTTTGTCTTTGGCATTGTCGCCAATTTCCTGCCTTACAAGCGTCATTTGGATTTCGTGCAGATTGCCGCTCTCATTCATGCGGTCCATCCCAGGGCCCGCTTCCTGTTGGCGGGGGAGGACCGTGGAGAAATGAAGCCGGTCGAAGAAGCGGTCGAGAAAGCGGGCCTCGGGCCGTATACCAGGATTCTGCCGGGAACGGAACATCCGGAGAGGGCATTTGCCGCCATGGATGTATACATCTGCACGTCAGAGACGGAAGGCCTCTCGAATTCCCTGTTGGAGGCCATGTCGTCAGGAGTTCCGGTGATCGCCACCGATGTGGGAGGAAACAGGGAAGCGGTAGCAGATGGCGCGACCGGCTTCGTTGTTCCCTGCCAAACTCCCGAGGCCATTGCAAAAATCGCCTGCGAACTGGTGGCGAACCCGGACCTGCTGCGTCGGCTTTCCAGCAATGCCCGGAGGCGCGTTGAGGAGCTGTTCCCGATGGAAAAGATGGTACGCGCCCACGAAGAAGTCTATCTGCGCTTGCTGGAAGAGAAGCGTGCCTCCAACTGGGCGAGGTTGACCTGTCGCGCGTGAGATGTAGCCTAAAAGCCCTTTTTTTATGCGCTCCGCTTCGCTGCGCGTCGGCCTACGGCGTAAGGAAAAAAGTCCCGTTCGTTCTGTACCCCGCACTTACGAGACAGAGTGCGCGCAAGAGTCGCGCGCACCCTGTCTCGACGTGACGGGGCTACTCTCATTCGTCCCCTGCCGGGGACTGGACCTTCGGTATTCCCACATTCGCCGCATTCCTTGAGCTTCTGTATCGGTAATCCATTCGCAGTCATTACTTCTTTCCATCGACGCATGAGAAATTTGCTGCGTCGTTGGTATCGCCGGAGCCCTTGTATTTCGCAACCTGCGGGTGCGGGCACAGGGGCCGGGTCATCCTGGCGCCTTGCTCCGGATTAAGATCGCTCACGTATTTTGTGGCGATAATCCTGTCCGGGGCAATGCCCTTTTCCACCCATTGCTCCAGGGCACTGTAAATGTTGTGCTGCGAGTCGAGGGGCGCTTTAGGATTTCCGCTTTGGCCAAAAGAGCTGGGTCCGGGACCTCCGCCACAGTGCTGCATCCCCGGCGCCATGTAGAGGCGTAAAAACTGCCCGGCATCTTGTTGCCCCATGGTATCCACCACGGTGTTGTAGTAGTTAATCGAATTCAAGGGTGAAATAGCTGCATCGCTCCATCCGTGATACATGATCAGCTTACCGCCTCTTGATTTGAAACCTTTGAGGTTCGGATCGGTAGCGTTGAGGGCGTGCGCCAGCTTGTCGTCCACAGGCTTGACTCCTGTATCAAGATTGAAGGTCTTGAAGTCCCAGTCACGATTTTCGAACACCATATTCACAAAGAAGCCGTTCGAAAAGG
>DATMMY010000306.1:0-3131 GCA_035569515.1 Candidatus Solibacter sp.
GGAGTGGTTCATCGCGATTTGAAGCCTGCCAACCTGATGCTCACGGCAGACGGGCTGGTTAAAGTGCTCGACTTCGGCATTGCCAAGCTGGGCGACGCTTCCATGACCCAGGCAGGCATGGTGGTTGGAACGCCGAGCTACATGGCCCCCGAGCAGGCATCGGGAAGGCCGGTGGACCACAGGTCGGATATCTTCTCCCTGGGCGCCGTCTTCTACGAACTCATTACCGGGGAACGCGCATTTGGCAGCCAGGGAATCACCACCGTTTTGTACAAGGTGATTCATGAGGATCCCATTCCTCCGTCGGCGGTCCAGCCCTCGTTGCCGCGCGGGCTCGACGCCATTGTGCAAAAGGCCCTGGCCAAGGACCCGGAACAACGTTTCCAAAGCTGCGAAGAGATGCGGAAGGCGTTTCGCGAACATGCGGACGCTACAGCTGCCTTAAGCGCACAGAAATCTGTAGCAGTTCCGGTCGCTCCTTTAGGCACGCAATTGAGTCCGGACACCTCACCCCGGCCCATCAGCATCAGGAAAAGTGCGCTTGATACCGATACCATCCGCCGCCCTCGGCGCTCGATGTGGATGGGGATCGCGGCAGTCTTGATTGCCGGCGCCGCAATCGCAGGAACCTGGTTTGTGCGCAACCGGTCTCTTGCACCCCAGAACAGCACCCCTCAGCCTGCACAGATCAAGAACGACGGTGCTGCGGCTGGGGCTGTGCCGTCTACGCCATCAAACCCGACTGACTCTTCTGCGGCCAAGCCGGAAAATACAACGCCAGGCGCGAATGCCAACGAAGCCAGTCATTCAGGACAAGAATCTGGACCAGCAGCCAAAGAAACTCTAAAGCCGCCGATTGCGACCATTCATCCGGCATCCGAGCCGCAGTCAACGCCCAACACGACAGGTGCAGCAGACAGCGAGGGAAAGACGCAGAACGGACAGAGCGATTCTGCCCGCGCCAAGGCACGTAAAAAAGCTGGCCGCCCGGATTCTCCGGAAGAACCTCCAGTGGTGGAGAGCGTTGATGGGTTTAGCCGCTCACAAATCCCCGAACTCCTGCGCAAAGCCGATGCCGCGGCCGGGCGAGGCGATTACACTAATGCCCGCTATGAATATGGACTTGTCCTCCGCTTGGACAAGCAAAATGCCGCCGCGCGCGAAGGACTGCGCCGCGTCCAGGAAGCCGAAAAAGAAAAAAATTAAGCTCTTTGATGAGTGCATTATCGGTATGTCATCCTGAACGAAGCGCAGCGTTGTGCTTAAGGCAGCGTACCTGATGGGCGCGTAGTGAAGAGCCTGTCCTGAGGCGGGCCGAAGGAACCCCGAGGATGTCTGACAACCGATTCTGCATCAGGGAGTTCTCTCCTTAGAACTGTACGTTTGTGTTGCGCCAAAAGCGTCTCCTCGTGAGAACGCCTTGACGCCATGTCGTACAGCAAGGATCCTCGGGGTTCCTTCGGCTGCGCTCAGGACAAGCTCTTCGGCTCCGCGCCATTGGCTCATGTTGAAGATGTAATTCGTGGCGCTACGCGCAGGATGACAGGTTGGTGGTTGATAGAGGGATTTAGACAATCCTTAGTTCTCACACACGCTCTTTAAGCCCCGTGTAAAAAAGCTGGCGGACTACACTCACTCTGAAACAGCGCGAACATCGGCCAAAAACGATCCACCCGGCGTACGCTTCTCCACCCGCATTCTTTCCAAGGTAGGCTACAATCCTTTTCGATCCATGCCAGCGCCAATATTCTCTGATACCTCGACCTTTGATACTGCGACCCGCAACCGTTTTCGTCAGCGGCTGCTGCGATGGTTTGACCGGGAGCAGCGCACGCTGCCGTGGCGGGGAGAGCGTGATCCGTACCGCATTTTGCTTTCTGAAATCATGCTGCAGCAGACCCGAGTGGCCGTGGTGGAAGAGCGCTACCGGCTTTTTCTGCAGCAGTTTCCCACCGTGGACCGCCTCGCCCAGGCCAGCGAAGAGTCGGTACTTGCTGCCTGGAGCGGATTGGGCTATTACCGCCGCGCACGCTCTCTCCATGCCGCCGCCAAAACGATTGCACAAAACAACTCATTTCCAGGCTCTTCAACTGCGTTGAGCGAGCTGCCCGGAGTAGGCCGCTACACCGCGGCCGCTGTGGCCAGCATTGCCTTTGACGAGCCTGTGGCGGTGGTGGATGGCAATGTCCAGCGGGTGATCGGGCGAATCATCGGCAAACAACTCCCGGTTGAGAAGTGCTGGCAGACCGCCCAGGAGTTGCTGCATCCCAGGCGTCCAGGCGACTTCAACCAGGCCATGATGGAGTTGGGCGCGGTGGTGTGCTTGCCGGCCAGTCCCACGTGCGAACGCTGTCCGGTGGTGGATTTCTGCAAGCTGCGCGGGGCTGCGCCCAGAATAGCGCAACAGCCGCGCAAGAAAGCTACACTGACCTATCTCCTGGCGCAAAAGAAAGACTCCATTTTTCTGCGGCAACGGGCTAGGAATCTATCACTGATGCCCGGCATGTGGGAGCTGCCTGAGACAAAGCAGCCAAAGGGCACAAAGAGAAAGCCCTTTCTTCAGGTGCGGCACTCGATCACCAACACCGACTATAGCGTTCACGTCTTCCAGGCCTCCACTCAAATCCGTGGTAACCCAAAGAGTGGGCGATGGGTAGCGTCGCCGTCCTTGAAAGAGATGCCGCTGACCGGTCTGACTCGTAAGATCCTGCGCGCTCTTGGCCTGATGTCATGAGGACAACTTGGCTGTCAGACCAATTCCGAAAAAGCTTTAGCCGCGAATTCACGCGATTGAACGCGAATCGGCCTCTTATTTTTGTCCAAAGTAGTATTGGAGTAGTAATAGAGTATAAAAAAGGGTGGGGGGACTGATTGGTAACTTTGTACAACTACCGCCCACACGATCCCGCTGAGTATACAGCTATTACTAAGGCCGCGACTAAGAAAATTTACCCCGTAATTTGCACCGAAATCTTGTCCTCACACTGGATCTATGCCACACGCGGCACTTCGCTCATCAGGGCCAGCAGGTTCTGTTCGGTGTCATGAAAGAAGGTCATCCACAGGTCGTGGTCGGGCATCCTGGCAACTACGTGCGGCTGGTCCTCGAATTGCGCGCCGGTGGCGGCCAT
>DATMMY010000307.1:0-10326 GCA_035569515.1 Candidatus Solibacter sp.
CTGGGAATGAAGGATTCAGGCTACGACTCCAACTCCACCGTCATCGCGCATCGCGCCTCGGGTTATGCGCCCGGCGCGGACGGTCCGGTGAACGCCGGGTTCATTCACATGAGCATCCCCTTTTCCGCCGGTTCGCTGTACTCCACCACGGAAGACCTGCTGCGCTGGGAGCAGGGACTCTTTGGCGGGAAGCTGCTGAGTGCGGCATCGCTGGCGAAAATGACCACGCCGTTCAAGCAAGACTATGCGTTCGGGCTGGCAGTCTCCACCAATCACGGACATAAGGTGATCGAGCACGGCGGCGGCATTGAGGGCTTCAATACTCATCTGGCCTACTATCCTGAAGACAAGCTGGTGGTGGCGGTTCTGGGGAATTTGAATGGGCGTTTCCCCAGTGAGATCGCCGGGAAACTGGCGGACCTCGCCAATGGCATAAAGCTGGTGCCGATCTCGGAGCGAAAAGAAATAACGGTGCCGCCCAAAGTCCTGGCAGAATATGTCGGCACGTATGAACTGACGCCAAATTTCAGCATCGTAATGACGCTGGAAGACGGCCACCTCATGACGCAGGCCACCAACCAGCCCAAGTTCCCGCTTTTTGCTGAGTCGGAAACTATGTTCTTCCTCAGGGTGGTGGATGCGCAGGTGGAATTCTTCAAGAATGATAAAGGCCAGGTGACCCACATGGTGCTGCATCAGGGTGGGCACGACGCAAAAGGCGTGAAGAAATAGCGACCTTCCAAATTCTTCCAACTCCGGCTTGAAACGGCCGATAGGTCAACTCCGCGCAGGCGGGACACGGTTGATGTCGGCGCCAGCCTGCGCCAGAGTTCTTTGCAAGGTGCAACCGGCTGACCGCGAAAAACCGATCGTTCGATTGCGGCTCTTAATGCTGGTGATCTATACGGGGTTGCAGGTTCCAAAACAAACGCTGGCCTGGTCGCATCTGGAAACCTGGATGGTGCGAGGGCAACCTCAAGGCAAGGCGTCAGGCATTTGGGAGTAAGAGTCCGCTGCGGGGGATTCGGTTGTTTTACTTGCAACTGGCATGTATGGCCGGTATAGGATATCGTGTTTCACAACATGGGAGCAGCAGGTTGCGACCCAACTCCTTGAAGCAAAAGATTCAAACGGGAGCGCCATGGCTTGCTGGAACCGGAATAGT
Organism: Candidatus Solibacter sp.; assembly: GCA_035569515.1. GTDB lineage: Bacteria > Acidobacteriota > Terriglobia > Terriglobales > Acidobacteriaceae > Angelobacter. Next base: position 1,166 of record DATMMY010000307.1, read on the forward strand.
AAGATTTGAGGAGAGAATAATTATGAGCAAAAAGAAGGGGAAAAGCGTATCGCGTAGAGACTTTATCAAGATTGCAGGCGCCGGAGTTGTTGGGGCTGGAATCGGACCTGCTTTCCTGTTTCCCGAGAGGGCCGCGGCTCAGCAGAAGACCCTCAAGATCATGCAGTGGGCCCACTTCGTGCCCGCATACGATACCTGGTTCGATCACACCTTTGCCAAGCAGTGGGGCGACAAACACAACACCAACGTTATTGTTGACCACGTGAACCTGACGGACCTGCCGGCCAAGGCCGCTGCCGAGGTGCAGGCCGGTAAGGGGCACGACCTGTTTATGTTCCTGTCACCGCCCGCCGCGTATGAAAACAAGACCATTGATATGACCCACGTCTATCAAGAGGTGGAGAAGAAGCACGGGAAGAAAATTGACCTGGCGCACAAGTCTACTTTTAGTCCGAAGACCAAGAAGTATTTCGCGTTTTCAGACTCCTATGCGCCCGATCCCGGCAACTGGCACAAGGATTGGTGGACCGAGGCAGGGTATCCCAACGGGCCTGATACCTGGGAGGACCTGCGCATCGGAGCCAAGAAGATACGTGACAAGAGCGGACATCCTTGCGGACTGGGCCTCTCCCAGGAACTCGATACCAGCATGGCCATGCGCGCCCTGCTGTGGTCATTCGGTGGCGCGGAGCAGGATGAGCACGGCAACGTAGCCATTAACTCCAAGCAGACCATTGAGGCGCTTAAGTTCATGAAGGCGCTCTATCAGGAATCGGAAACGCCGGAAGTGTTCACCTGGACTCCTCCGTCCAACAACCAGGCCATGCTTGCAGGCCGGGTTTCTTATGTGGCCAATGCTATCTCCATCACCCGCCAGTCTGAGAGAGAGCACCTGCCCATTGACAGCAAGATCATGATCAGCCAGGCGTTGAAAGGCCCGGTGCGCCGCATTGCCGCGGAGCACGTGATGGATTGCTACGTGATCTGGGACTTTGCGGAAAATAAAGAGGGCGCGCAGCAGTTCCTGATCGATTACATGGACAGCTTCCACGATGGCTTTGTCAATGGCCAGTTTTATAATTTCCCTTGCTTCCCCAGCACCGTACCCAACTTGCAGAAGGAGATCAGCAACGACCCCCGAGCCAATCCCCCTGACAAGTACAAAGTACTGGGTAACGTGCTGACCTGGGCTACAAACATCGGCTATCCCGGTTATGCTACGCCGGCTATTGATGAGGCCTTCAAGACCTGGATAATTCCCACCATGTTTGCCAAAGTTGCACGCGGCGACGAAACCCCTGAAAACGCCGCCAAGGCGGCTGAGGCCGAGTACAAGCGTATATGGGACAGATGGAAGTAACACGAGGACTTGATGGCAGTCGTTGAAACACGGGACCTTACCAAAGTATTCAAACAGGGAGAGCTGGGCGCTGTTAATAACGTAAACCTGGTAACTCGCGAAGGCGAGTTCCTGGTTTTCCTGGGTCCATCGGGCTCAGGTAAGACCACTCTTCTGCGGATGATCGCCGGCCTGGAGCAGCCCACGGCCGGCGAAATTCTCATTGGCGGCCAGATGGTCAATAATCTCAGCCCCAGGGAGCGCCGGATCGCCATGGTGTTCCAGAGCTATGCTCTGTATCCCCACCTCACCGTCTACAAGAACATCGCCTTCCCTCTGAAGGCCCAAAAGGTAGCAAAGAACCTGCACAAAGAGAAGGTGGAATGGGCGGCCTCTCTGCTGGGCATAGGGTCGCTTCTGCAGCGCAAGCCGCGCGAGCTTTCCGGTGGCGAGCGGCAGAGGGTGGCGCTGGCCCGCGCCATCGTCCGCGAGCCCTCTGTCTTTTTGCTCGATGAGCCTCTCTCCAACCTGGACGCCAAGCTTCGTCTCTCCGCCCGTGAAGAGTTGGAGCGCTTTCACCGGCGCGTGGGCACTACCACCATTTATGTCACCCATGATCAGGTGGAAGCTATGGCCATGGGCGACCGCATCGTCGTATTGAATAAAGGAGTAGTCCGCCAGTTCGGGACACCCAAAGAAGTCTATGACGATCCAGCGGACACCTTTGTGGCCACCTTCCTTGGATCGCCGCCCATGAACCTGGTTGACAATGACGATCTCATTATTGGCTTCCGTCCGGAGCACTTCAGATTGGCAGAGAGCATTACTGAGACAGCGAAAGTGCCTTTCGACTTCCGCGTGGAAAATGCCGAGTACCTGGGCGCGGAGTACATCCTTTCCGGAACGCTGGCTGGCGGGAAACTGGACGGCAAGAAGGTAATCTCGCGCCTTCTGCTGGGGCATTCCTTTGAAATAGGGACTACCTACCAGTTTGCCGTGCCGGAAGGCCATCTGAAGTACTTTGACCGCGCGACCGAGAAAAAAGTTGAGGCGAGGGCCTTGTCATGGCTGTGAACGGCGCGAAAATCAAGTCCGCCGGCGCGGCCCAGAGTCCCATGCTGGGGGCCGCCATGTTTGCCCCTGCGGCGCTGTATATTCTGCTGTTGATCGGCGCCCCGTTTGCGCTGGCGGTCTACTATGCTTTCAGCGACGCCCGCATTGGCAGCTCGGAACTTCATTTTGTAGGGCTGGAAAACTTTCGCAGCATCCTGCAGAGTCCCAGCTTCCGCACGGCAATCAAGAACTCGATTATCTTCACTGTCGTTGCGCAGGCGATTGTGATTATCTGCTCCACCATGCTCTCCACCGCTTTGGAGAGCAAGTTTCGCGGACGCGGCCTTGTCCGCTTCCTGATTCTTCTGCCCTGGGTGGCGCCCATTGCGTTGGGAGCCATAGGCTGGAAGTGGATACTGGATTCGATCTACAGCGTCATCACCTGGGTGCTGATAGCGCTCCATATCTTTAAGCCTTACGGCGCGCCCATGTGGCTGGGAGAGCCGGTCCTGGCTATGGCTTCAGTGATTCTGGTCCATTGCTGGCGGCTCATTCCGTTTTCCACGGTGATCATGCTGGCCGGCCAGACTGCCATCCCCAAGGAAATCCCCGAGGCTGCGGCCATTGATGGCGCTGGCTTCTGGCGTACCCTTTTTCTGATCAAGATCCCCATGATGAGGTCCATTATCAGCGTGGCGGTGCTGTTCGGCACCATTTTTACCTTCACGGACATGACGGTCGTCTACATCCTGACCGCTGGAGGACCGTACGATTCCACCCAGACCTTGCCGTCTCTGGCCTTTGCTACTGGAATCCAGGGCAGTGATCTTGCCGCCGGAGCAGCCATCTCCGTCTTCCTGGTACCGGTGCTGGTTGTAGTCGCCTACCTGATGTTGCGTGTAGCCCATCGGACGGAGGCAGCCTGATGAGCAAAATGAAGAAACCGCTAGGCATCACCATCATCAGCATTCTGGTTTTGTGGGGTTCGCTCTCCAGTTTGATCTTTGCTGTTGTTATCGCTATGCACATCGACAACAGGTGGCCGGTCGCTGTCCAGCTTCTGAATGCCCTGGTGCTAGCCGGGACTGGCGTTGGGCTCTGGAAGCTCCGCAATTGGGCGCGGGTTGTTCTGATTCTGCTGCTGGTATTGAACGCCGCCGTCAGCCTGGCTGCGGTGCTTGACAATGTGCTGGTTCAACACGATTACAAATTTGCCGGCGTTCTGTTTCTCCTGTTCTCCATCTCGGTCTTGCTTATCTACTACGTCAACCATCGAAGCGTTCAGCAGGCCTTTGCCAGTTTGAGCGCCTGGCCAACTACGATTAAGACGCTGGTGCTGGCAGTCTTCACGGTACTGCTGGCCTTCCCCTTCTACTGGATGGTCGTTGCCACCTTCAAGCAAAACCTCGATCTCTACACGGTCGAAAATAATCCGTTCATCTTCAATGCCAACCCCACGCTCGATAACCTGCGCCTGTTGTTTGAAACCAGGTTTGTGCAGTGGCTGGGGAACACCGCGCTGGTGGGCGTGGTGGTTGTGGCCATTACTCTGTTCCTGGCCGTTCCCGCGGCCTACGCGCTGGCCCGGCTCACCGGACGTTGGGGAGAACGGCTGGGCATAGCTATCTTCCTTACCTATCTGGTTCCGCCCACTCTGCTCTTTATTCCGCTGGCCCGGGTAGTAGCGAGGCTTGGCCTGCAGGATTCCATCTGGGCCCTGGTGCTGATCTATCCCAGCTTTACAGTGCCATTTTCCATCTGGCTCCTCATGGGATTCTTTAAATCCATTCCCAAGGAACTGGAAGATGCTGCCATGGTGGATGGGCTCACGCGCTTTGGGGCCTTCATCAAGATGGTAATTCCCATCTCCATCTCCGGAATTCTCACGGTGGTCATCTTCACGTTTACGCTGGTGACCCAAGAGTTTGTCTACGCCCTGACCTTCATATCGTCTGAATCAAAGCAGATGGTAGGCGTCGGTATTCCGATCTTCCTGGTCCGCGGAGACGTCTATTTCTGGGGATCGCTGATGGCCGCCTGCCTTATCGCCAGTCTTCCAATCGCTTTCCTCTATAACCTGTTCCTCGACAGGTTTATCGCCGGCTTTACGGTAGGAGCAGTCAAGGGCTGAAAACAAGCAAAGGCGCTTAGCCACGAATTACGCGAATTAACACGAATAAGGGCGAGAACCAGTGAGAGGGTTACTCATCCTTATCGTTTCTGTTCTTGCTTTTTTCCGTGTTGATTCGTGTTCATTCGCGTTGATTCGTGGCTAATTCCGCTTCTAATCCCGCCAAAGCAGGTTCGGCTTGTCCGGGAACCTGATGAGTCAAAGTTCACGGACAAGCCGAGCGGTAATAAAAGTTGAGGGAATGAATTGCAGCTCAGCGCATTTATTTTGTTGGCGCGGAGGTAGCCGCTCCAAGATCCACATCCTGATCGAGGTACGCCTTAACGGGCGTCCCTTCCTTGACTTCGGCTTGTTTGCCGTGCTTCATGAAGCCTAGGACGCCGAAGGCCAGCACCAGCCCAACGGTCGCGCCCGTCTTGTTGTCCCCTTCTTTTCCTTGCGCACCGCGAAGCTTCACCCTGGTGTCGCCCACTTTCAGGTATTCAACGTGCAGGCTGAGCTCGCCGCCTCGTCCCGCCATTCCCGCCTTCTTGGCGTTTGAGATCGTGCCAACCGCCTTGGCCCCCTTCTTTACGGCCACGGTCTGGCCGACCATCAGGTCTTCATCCAGAACAAGCTCCACGGTGTCGCCTACAACGGCCGTTTTCGAACTTATGGTCTGGGCCAACTTCAAACCAACAGGGGTTCCATCCTTGAGCACCACCTTAGCCGACGCGTCGGATGCCGCCTCGGCAGGTTTGGATGGAGCGGCTTCGGGAGCAGTGGGAGCAGTGGATGTCCCAGAGGTAGCTGCCGACGATTGTGCGGATGCGCTTTGCTGCGCCAACGCAGTTGGCCCAAGAGCGACGATTAAGCTCACAATTGCAACAAGAGACACAAGTTTGTGAAATGACTTCATTAACAACTCCTTTGTGTTTTTTGGGATATTTGATCTGATATCTCGTTCCAAGGGGTGCATGGAGCATATCAAACTTTAGGACAAGATTGCGACACTTTGTTTTGCATTCAAGCCATAATCGAATAGGTTCCCAAAATAGAACTGGCTTATGGATTTTTTGTGCGGAAATGGACTTTGTCCTTGACGTACCGGCTTTCTCTTGTGTGGCCTGGTTGATTTGTCCGCGCCCGCGTTTGCTTCTCAGGAGTAGCGAAATGCGCAACTATGTGTCCCTCTGCGCTTCTCTGCGAACTCTGCGGTGAGGATTTGATTTTGCTTTCCTTTGTGCTCCTTTGTGGCCGGAGCCTGCACTGAGTCTTAGCAAATGTGTGGCTAATGGTTTGGGCTCCTCCTTCTTTTCCTCGCTTCCTCTTTTCCCTCCGTGTTTCAAAGATTTGGGCTGGCTCATTCGTGTTCATTCGCGCTAATTCGTGGCTAAGAGAACTTGCTCTTCGTCCGCCCGGATTCCTTTGCGTCCTTGGCGCCCTTTGCGGTGATATCTTTAACACCGAGAGGGAATCAAATGATCCGATTAAGACTTGCTGTCGTCATGTTTTTTGTCCTGGCAGTGACGCTGCCTTTGCCGGCCCAGACCAACACCTGTGATGTAATCATCCGCAACGGCAAGATCGTCGACGGTTCCGGCAATCCCTGGTACGGCGGCGACATCGCCATTCAGGGCGACCGCATTGTCGCTATCGGCAGGCTGGAGAACGCACAGGCCAAACGGGTCATTGACGCGACCGGCCTGGTGGTTGCTCCGGGATTTATCGACATGCTGGGCCAGTCTGAGACCGCGTTGCTGATCGACAACCGCGCCCTGAGCAAGCTCTCTCAGGGGATCACCACGGAGATCACCGGCGAAGGCGGCTCCATCGCTCCGCAAGATGCTCTTACCCTCGAGGCCTTGCAGCCCTCCATTGAGCCTTATCACCTGAAGGTTGATTGGACCGACTTGAACGGCTACTTCCGCCGCCTGGAGAGCAACGGCACTCCATTGAACATTGGAACGTATGTCGGCGCGGCCCAGGTGCGCGAGGCCATTCTGGGCGACGTGAACCGGGCTCCCACGTCCGAAGAGCTGGAGAAGATGAAGTCGCTGGTGGCGCAGGCCATGCAGCAGGGCGCGTTCGGCCTTTCCACGGCGCTGATCTATCCGCCCGGACATTATGCCAAGACGGAAGAACTGATTGAGCTGGCCAAGGTGGCCGCGCAATATGGTGGAATCTATGCCAGCCACATGCGCAGCGAAGGGCAGAGCGAGACCGCGGCAATTCAGGAGGCCCTGCGCATCGGACGCGAAGCCCATCTGCCGGTCGAGATATTTCACCTGAAAGTCAGCGGCAAGAGCCGCGCCGGCGGAATGACCAAGGTTGCCGCGATGATCCAGGCGGCCCGCGATGCCGGACAGGATGTGACGGCAGACCTGTATCCCTATGTGGCCGGGGCCACAGCGCTGGCCTCTGCCATGCCGCCCTGGGCGGCCGATGGAGGCCTGAACAAGCTTCTGGAACGTCTGCGAGATCCGGCGATTCGCGCTAGGATCAAAAGCGAACTGGGCGCCGATCATCCCGATTGGGAGAACCTCTATTTCGATAGCGGCGGGGCTTCCGGCGTAATGGTGGCCTCGGTGGTGAATAAAGACCTGAAACAATTCACGGGCAAGACCGTGGCGCAGATCGCCGCCGAACAGAAGAAAGACCCGCTGGACGCCCTCTTCGATTTCATCCTTGCCGATAAAGGCCAGACCGGCGCTCTATACTTCATCGCCAGCGAAGAAGACCTCCAATACGGCCTGAAACAACCTTGGACCAGCGTCGGCCTGGATGCCAGCGAAATGCCCCTGGACGGACCGCTCTTCGAACCTCACACCCACCCGCGCGCGTTCGGCAGCATGCCGCGTTTTCTTGGCCACTACGTCCGTGACCTGCACCTGCTGCCCTTGGAGCAGGCCATCCGCAAGATCACCTCGCTGCCGGCCCAGCGCGAGCATCTGGCGAATCGCGGCTTACTCAAAGAAGGTTTCTTCGCCGATGTAACAATCTTTGATCCGCAGACCATCATCGACAAAGCTACGTACACCGAGCCGGCGCAGCTTTCGCAGGGCGTGAAATACGTCTTTGTGAACGGCCAGCTCGAATTCGAAAGCGGACATTTGACCGGAGTGAATGCGGGGAAGGGCCTTCACCGGAACGGTGCCGGATTGTTTTAGCCCGGTTTCATAGTTGCTGTACCCGAAACCGATGGAAGAACGGGCCTTCAGAGCGTGTGTGAGAACTCACGGAATTCTTTTTCTGGTCCATTATAGATGTGTCATCCTGAACGAAGCGCAGCGTTGTGCTTAAAGCGACGTGCCTGATGGGCGCGCAGTGAGGAGCCTGTCCTGAGCGGAGTCGAAGGAACCCCGATGATGCTTGACAACCAATTCTGCATCAGGGAGTTCTCTCGTTTGAACAGTACGTTTGTGATGCGCCACGTCATTTCTCGTGAGAACACGTCGATGCTGGATTGTACAGCAAGGATTTTCGGGGTCCTTCGGCTACGCGCCATTGACCCATGCTGGTGGATGTAATTCGTGGCGCTACGCTTAGGATACAAGTCAGTGAGTTGACAGAGGACTTTCGACAATCTCTAGTTCTCACACACGCTCTTCAGGCCGTGTTCGGAGCCCGCACGGAAAAATCTGCGAGAATGCAATGGGAGGCAATATGCCGGAAATGACAGATCTCGAGCAACTTAAGCAGCGGCTACGCACAACATGGATGGCAGGTGATTTCGGAAAAATCGCGGAGTATGGGGCCAAGGGCGCTGAGGACTTTGTCTCGAGGATCGGGATTCGTCCGGGGGCCAAGGTACTGGACGTGGCGTGCGGGACAGGCAATCTTGCCATTCCTGCGGCTCGTCTGGGCGCAAGGGTCACGGGCATTGATATCGCGTCGAATCTACTTGACCAGGCGCGTCAGCGAGCCGCGGCAGAAAAGCTTGACGCAGCTTTTGAAGAAGGAGACGCAGAACAGTTGCCCTATGAGGAAGGGGCTTTCGACGTGGTCATGACTATGTTTGGCGCCATGTTCGCTCCACGTCCCGATCTCGTGGCTTCGGAACTCCTGCGGGTATGCCGCTCCGGGGGCACGATTGCGATGGCCAACTGGACGCGCGAGGGATTCGTAGGAAAAATGTTCGCGATCACGAGCCGCCATGTGCCGCCTCCTCCCGGAATTGCGGCCCCCGTACTCTGGGGCGATGAAACCATAGTGCGGGAACGCCTGGGCAAAGGGAGCTCCCAAATCAAATTGCTGCGACAGAATATTGAGTTTGACTATCCCTTTTCTCCGGGCGAAGTGGTCAAGTTTTTCCGTGAATATTTTGGCCCGACCAAAACTGCATTTGCCCGGCTCGATCTCCAGGGTCAGGCGGCGTTGGCTGCCGATCTGGAATCGGTCTGGAGAGAACACAATCAGGTGGACGGCAACCGGACGCTGGTGCCGGCCGAGTACCTGGAGGTTTTGGCAACACGGGCATAGAAGCTTGAGACTCTGAGGTCCTGTCCTCACGGCTCCGGAGGTTTTCCAGAAGCGGCCCTCAACTTGGCGGGTTCGGCTAAACTACTTGCGTTGACCAAAGCTTTCTCATACTCTAAAGGCGATGGAAATACAGCTCACCCCTGACCAGAAAGCATTTGTCCGCCAAGCTATTGAAAA
>DATMMY010000308.1:0-5542 GCA_035569515.1 Candidatus Solibacter sp.
CCGGACAGTTACGGTGTCGCCTGCTTCCTTACCGATGATTCGCCTGATCTCCGCTTTTATCGGCAGCTTATGCGTACCATCGCCCAATGCCATGAATGAGCTTCGGAATGGATGGCCATCGACCATGCCCTTGACCTTGACAAGTCCGCGAGTTCCAAAGAAATTGACGGACTCAGGCCAGACCACGTAAGTCCATCCGCCCTTGTTCGGACTCTTCTGCAATTTAGCTTTGAACGTTTTCCTGGTTTTCATCAGGCACTATTTCCTTTCGTGTTGTCATCAAGCCGGGCCGCCTGGGTCATCAGATAATTCTGTTCTGGGAGGCTCGTCGTCCGGCCAGCCGCAATGCGGTAGTGCTTGATGGCGCTTTCAAAATCGCCAACCATCTCGAGCAAATGAGCACGAACCGCATCGAGACGATAGTGACCGGCAAGCCGGGCGTCGGTATCGAGCGCCTTCAGCAGCTCGAGGCCCTTCGAAGGGCCGTGTACCATGGCGGCTGCAATGGCATGATTGAGCGTCACCACGGGGCTGGGAGACACGCGTTTCAGCAGTTCGTACAGCGCAAGAATCTGCGGCCAGTCCGTGTCCTCAGCACGCGCCGCTTCGTCATGCACGGCAGCGATGGCCGCCTGCAACTGATACAGGCCTACCGATCCTTGCGCCAGCGCCTCCGTCAGAAGCCCGATGCCTTCGGAGATTTCGGCTCGGTCCCACAGAGTTCGATCCTGTTTGTCCAAGGGAATCAACTCCTGGTCCGCTCCGGTTCGTGCCGCGCGCCGCGCGTCGGTTAGCAACATCAGTGCCAGCAGGCCTGAAACTTCTGCATGATCCGGAAGCAGGGTTTTCACACAGCGAGCGAGCCGGATTGCTTCACGCGCCAAATCGAGCCGTTGCAGCTGTGCTCCCACGCTGCTGGCGTAGCCCTCGTTAAAGATCAGATAGAGCACATGGAGCACAGCAGGCAGCCTTTCAGCGCGCTCCTGCGGAGAAGGCAGCCGGAATGGCACGCCGGAAGCTTTGATGCTTTGCTTGGCGCGGCTGATCCGTTGCGCCATGGTTGCCTCAGGAACCAGGAATGCGTTGGCGATCTCAGCCGTGGTCAGGCCGCCGGCGGCCCGCAATGTCAGCGCAATAGCGGAAGAGGAAGTCAAGGCGGGGTGGCAGCACATGAACAGTAGAATGAGCGTGTCATCCGGAGCCATATCAGACTCGATATCGACTGTGGGCGCCATGATCTCCACTTCCCGCGCCACTTCTATTGCGACTGTGGTTTCCCTCTCCCGGCGGGCCATTTCGCTGCGCGCCTGGTCGGCCATCCGCCGAGAGGCAACCTGAATCAACCAGCCGCGTGGATTGTCAGGAATGCCCTCCTGCGGCCATTGCGTGAAGGCCGCAATCATGGCCTCCTGCACCGCATCTTCGGCAGAGGAGAAGTCGCGAAAACGCCGAGCGACTGCACCAAGCACCTGCGGCGCAAGTTCCCGCAACAAGCGCTCGGAATCCGCGTCCCATGGCTTAGTCATCACAGGCTCTCATTACAGCATTTCCGGTGGCGGCGCGCTCATAACCGGGCGCACTTCAATCGGCATGTTCAGTGGTGCGCCACCGGGTCCGGGTGCAGCGGACACTCTGGCCGCGATCTCATACGCACGCTCCGGGTTGTCGACGTCGATGATCCAGAAACCAGCAAGAAACTCCTTGGACTCCGGGAATACTCCATCCGTGATGGGAGCGCCATTTTTGCCGGCCCGCACCAGCCTGGCCTGATCGGGGAAAGACAGCCCCTCAGCGGAAACCAGCTCACCAGCCTCACGAAGGTCCTTATTCAGGTTCTTCATAAATGCAATGTGCGCCTGCAGGTCTTTCCTGGGCCAGTTGGGCACCCCCTGGGCGGCCCTCATCGTGTTCATCATCAAAATGTATTTCATTTTCTTGTTCTCCTTTGATTTCATTTGGCGCTTCGTCTGCGTCTTCGCAGGTTGCATTCTCCACCAGATTTCCTAAACCGCTCTGGATTACCCATGAGCCGCGAACCGCCGGACTTCAATCGGCATGTTCGTAGGCACTCCTCCGGGGCCCGGCGCAGCCGAAATCCGGCTCGCTATGGCATAAGCACGCTCAGGAGTCGCAACGTCAACGATCCAGTAGCCCAACAGAAATTCCTTCGACTCGGGGAAGATGCCATCTGTGACCGGCATGCCGTTTTTCTCTCCGCGCACAACCTTGGCTTCACCCGGATCGGCTAAGCCTTGTGTGGCCACAAACTCTCCGGATTTGGTCAGCTCGCTGGTGATGCCCCTGAGCACTGCCATATGCGTCTCAACATCCTTTGGGGACCACGCGTGATAGCTGCCAACGCCTGCCTTCGTGCCGGACATCAGCAAAATGTATTTCATGTCTTTGCTCCTATGTTGTTTTGTTTTACCGTACTACCGTTCGCCTATGCCTTCTTGTCTGTTTGAAACATCCATCGGACGCCAAATTTGTCGTTGAGTGCTCCGTAGGTGCCGAAAAACTGCTCTTTCAGGGGATCGGTCACCTCTGCGCCTTCTGAGAGCCTCTCAAATAGAGCTTTCAATTCTTCGAATGTTCCTCCACTCAGATAGAGACAAACGGTGTTGCCGCGTATCGCTGTTCGTTGGGGTAAAAGCCAATCCGATGCCGAAATATCCAGGTTGCCGCTTCTGAGCCGGGCATGGAGGATTTTCTCCTGCTGAACGGCAGCCATATGATCCTTCGCCGGAGAATCCTTCACTTTGAGCGCAGTCAGCTCTCCGCCAAAACACAATTTATAGAACTCCATTGCCTTATGGCAGCTTCCATCGAATAAAAGGTAAGGTGTCAAGGTTGTCATTTCATCTCCTCCTGTTTTCTGCATCTTAGCGTCCGCCATCGAGCGAGCAGGCAGAGCCGCCAACGCCGCAGTGGAAAGCGTGGATGCGACGAAACGGCGGCGAGACATCTCTTTGGCTTTGCCCACGGTTGTCCTCCTCTTGTGAAGTACTTACTTCCAGAACCTGGTCTGGGTTTCATGGAGTAGTCGGAGCCGCCGCGGCGTTCTCTACATCCCCCCTGAATTTTTTTCAGGCCTGGGCTGTTGATTTTGCGCATCCAGAATCGACATACGAGTGGAGGTTGGAAATGACAACCGAGGATATGGTGGTTGACGTCAGCCAGGACTGGGTGCTTGCCTGCGATGTCCAGCAGCGGTTTAGGCAGGGTCTGGGCCGGACCAGCAACTCCGTGGACTACAGCGCGCGTTGCCGCCAGGTCCGACCCTCTTCTGGGAAGTCTGATGCCCAGGATGGAGAGATATCATCGACATACGGAAGTTAGCCTGCAACGAATTGGTAACGATAATCAACATTATCGCCAGCTATTTCCCAGAATCGGACTTCGAGGAAGTTGGCTATATTTGGTACCAGGAAGTCGGCTTAGTGCGATTGATCGCGGTTGACGGGCCGCACGGAAACAATCCATAGGGTCGTAAGTACCCCGCAATCACCACAAGGGCGTTTCCCGGTAAGAGTCATAGGCCAGGGCATCCCACAAACTGCTCCCAGGCCGGTGTGTGCAGGCAGCGCCGGCTGCGAGTAGTACTTCCATCTACACGAGCGGCCGCGAACCGAGGATCAGGATATCCACGAGCCTCCTGGCGCTTTGCGGCCAGTCCGGGCCGGACGCCACGTTGGAGACGCCGACAAGAGCCCGAAGCAAATCGAGCGGATCAAGGTCCGGACGTATGTCACCGCTCTTGATGGCGCGCTTCACCAGCGCATGAATCGCTTCTTTGATCTGAGCGCCGGAAGCTTCAAACACCTTCGAGGGACCCCCGACAAGCGTATTCAATGCAGGGGCGATGATCTGCTTCGTCGCGATGTAGTCAACGAAGAGCAGCATCCAGGCCCGCAGCGCTGCAATCGGGGGCATGGCTTGTGCGAATTTCCGCTCTGCTGCGGCCAGCTTTTCTACTTCGGTGCGATACACCGCCTCGAGAAGCGCATCGCGCGTAGGAAAGTGGCGATACAAAGTTCCCGCTCCAACACCTGCGTGTTTGGCGATATCGTCCAGGCTGGTGCTGGCACCGTACCGGGTGAACGCCTCCTTGGCCACTTCCAGAATGCGCTCGCGATTGCGTTGCGCGTCAGTGCGCGGCTTTCGCTGGCCAGGTTGTGAACGTTTCGCAGGCACGTTAAAAAATATTTGCAACCGGAGACAGTCTCCGATTATCTTATTATTTCGGAGACATTCTCCGTTTTATTCGAAGTCGCGGCGGCTCGTCAATATCGATGTGCAGGCACTCATCTCGAACGGGCAGCTACGCCGCTATATAAGGAGGAAGAAAATGGACGTACATGGTGCTACCTCAACATATGGAGCTACCTCAACAACAGAAGACGTTTTGTCCGGCGTGGATCTGCGCGGCAAACGAATCCTCGTTACGGGCGTTTCGGCCGGGCTCGGCGTGGAGACTGCGCGGTCTCTTGTCGCGCATGGCGCGCAGGTTGCCGGTGCGGCCCGGGATTTGGCCAAAGCCGAAGCGGCGACCGCGCAGGTGCGAAAGGACGCCGCGCTCAACGGTGGAAGCTTCGAACTGGTTGCGCTTGACCTTGCCAGCCTTAAGAGCGTGCGGGCCTGTGCCGATGGACTGCTGGCGAAGGGTGAACCCTTCGACGTGGTCATTGCCAATGCGGGAGTGATGGCCACGCCGTTTGGCCATACGGCGGACGGTTTTGAGACGCAGTTTGGAACCAATCACCTGGGCCACTTTGTCCTGGTCAACCGGATTGCCTCTCTTATCCGCGCGGGAGGACGGGTAATCAACCTGTCTTCTTCAGGTCACCGCTTCTCCAATGTTGACCTTGAGGATCCCAACTTTGAGCGGACATCCTATGATCCTTTCGTTGCGTATGGCCGATCGAAGACGGCGAACATACTATTCTCCGTTGCCTTCGACCAACGGCACCGGGGGCGTGGCGTGCGCGCCGCGGCCGTGCATCCGGGAGGCATACAAACCGAACTGGGTCGCCACATGGACTCTGGCCGCTTGGAAGCTATGGTCGCGCAGATGAATAAACAGCTTGCGGCGGAGGGCAAGGCGCCCTTCCAGTGGAAGACTATCCCTCAGGGATCTGCAACTTCGGTGTGGGCGGGTGTGATTGCTACCGCTGACGAGATCGGCGGCCGGTACTGCGAGAACTGCCACGTCGGCAATATCGTTCCGGACCACGTGACCATCAGCGCCATCAGCGAAGGAGTGCGCGGATACGCAGTAGATCCAAACGCTGCTGCGGCGCTCTGGAAGAAAAGTGAAGAACTGGTCGGAGAGTCCTTTTAACGATCAGAGTTCAGAGTCTTAGATTAGGAATGAGAAGTCGGCTTCGGCGAAGCCGACATTCTCTAACCTGGATTATTCATGAACCGCGGGTTCAAGATTGGGAGAAATCATTGTTTTTAAAGACGTGGCCTGCCTTGTTCCACGAACAGAATTGAACAGGGTGTTCGATCAGGACTTAGGAGATCAGAGCGCTGTGGCTAA
>DATMMY010000309.1:0-15222 GCA_035569515.1 Candidatus Solibacter sp.
GCTGTTTGGATCAGAGAAGACCGGACTTTCGAACCAGGACTTCAGCCACTGCCATTGGCTGATGCGCATTCCCACCCGCGAAGAGCACAGCTCAATGAACCTGGGACAGGCGGTAGCGGTCTGCCTCTATGAACTGGCTCGCAGCGGCCAAAAGGAGAAGTCGAAGGCCGTGGGCCTGTCCGATAAACAGCGGATCGCAACTGTTGGCGAGTTCGAGCGAATCACCGCTCTTCTGTTGGACGCATTGCAAGCCAGCGGCTATCTGAATGAAGGTCCTACAGCCTCCAGCGAGGAGAAAGTGCGTCGTCTTGTGCGCCGCCTCCATCTGCCTGCCGGTGACGCCGAGGTGTGGCTGGGAATGCTGCGGCAGATTGTCTGGAAGGTCCGATCGGGGAAAGGCTGATTTCAGCGTGCAATGCTGAATCGGCTATCCTATTTGTACGGACCAAAGAATGCGTGCGCGAATACCGGAGCTGGATTCACTTGGCGTCCCTCTCATCGTGGTGAGCGGCGATCTCATCGAAGGCACCATAACGCCGAAGCTGCTGGAGCGGCAGAGCCGAGGGCTGATTCGGGCCCGGCGGCTTGAGGCCGGGGCGCTGCCTACGGTTGACGAGTTCGCACACGCGATTGTTGAAGCCTGCGAAAATCCTGCGCTGGCCAGTGGCGCCACCATCTTTGTCGGAAGCACAGAATGGGCTCCCTCCTGACATGCCTGCCGAGCGTAAGACGATAGACGACTTCCTGCCGGAATTCGAGCTCGCCGCAAAATATGAAATCGCCATCCGCGCGCCGGCGCATGTCGTATACGAATGCCTCTTACATGCCGATTTCAGCCAGTCGCGGCTCATACGCACATTGATGGCCCTGAGAAGCGGCAGGCGCAGTCACCGTGCTGCAGCCACCATGGATTTGCGCCAGCGCCTGCGCGGCACTGGGTTTGTTGAGCTTGCGGAGATTCCCGGGCAGGAAATCGTCATCGGCGTCGCCGGCAAATTCTGGCGTCCGGATGGAGGGCGGTGTATGGATCTCACCGCGGATGGCTTTGTTGGTTTTTGCCTTCCGGGATACACAAAGGCCGCTTGGAATTTTACCTTGGCCCCAGCGTCTGGAAACAGTACGATCCTTGCTACCGAGACCAGAATCAGATGCTTCGGCCGGGGCGCACGCTGGAAATTTCAACTGTATTGGATTCTGGTTGGTCCCTTTTCGGGTCTGATCCGCAAGGTGCTTTTGAAACAGATCAAGGTCGCAGCGGAGTCAAAGTCAGGCGACCCGGCGTCCGCCGGTCTTGCCGGGCAGTGAACCTGTTTTGCTGCGTTCATTTGGCCACATAGACCTTTATGGTTTGCTGGCGGACAATTACTCCCGATAAATCTTTCGCAGTAAAGGTGACCTGGAAGGGGCCATAGCGGTCTCCGGAGCCGCGCCACGTCCAGCTTGAAAAATTGACTGCCGCCTCTTTGTGGTCCCAGTCTGTGTCATTGTCGGACATCGGGTTGAGCTCTCCTCCGTCCACGCTCCAATACATCCGATACGAAGAGAGCGCTACCTTCGCCAGCCGCGCTTTGAATGGCTGCACTCCGGTGAGGACGGCATTTTCCTTCGGCCACCAGATTTTCACCGGCGCGGAGCTCAAATTATTTTCAACGCGGACGGAGAAGGCGTTAGTGGCAAGCCCCATGCCACCATGCCACAATTCGAATCCAGCCTCGACCGAGATCAGATACCAGTCATTGCGAATGTAGTCCCGCTCTGTGGCATCTTGAATGAAGGCCTTAAGATCGAGATCACGCACAGAGGCGGTTGGTGTGGAGCGCACGTAGGCGATGTAGTTCCAATTGTTCCTGCGTTGCGACCATACGTCATAGGTCGTGCCGCCGATCTTTACGGAATCCACTTTGGAACCTGCCGGTGGAATGCCTTTGGTACTCTTCAGCCAGATCATTAGCTCAGCGCCATCCGGCCGGCCGTCTGCAGTGGGGGTGGTGTTAAACCAGATGTCGTAGGCGACCACATAGTCGCCGGATTCTGGCTGTGTGGTGTTCCAGTCGCTCTTGAGCCTGCGCAAGGTGCTTACCTGGACAGGCAGGCTGCTATTCGAGGTGCATGTACCCCAGTGGCATCCTTTATAAATGGAGGGATAGCCGCCCGGCGCACCGCTGGTAATTTCGGATTCAGTGACGGTAAAAGTTGGGCCATCCACGCGGATGCACTCGTGGGCATAAGAGTTAAATTCGTTGTTTTGTATGTTGTATGCGCCATCGCTCACCGGAAGAGCAGGCTGCCGGCCGCATAGCTCCGTCTGGCCGTGAACAGAGACACTTGTGCCGAATATGGCGCAGACCGCAAGAACGACCAGAATCGTGAACTTGACCGAGATCCGTGGTTCAATCCCTGGAAGCATTCGCTTGATTCTAGAGCGGTTTCAGAAATAGTGTAGCCGGCATTTTTGCTGGACTTGAATCAATCTTGATTCGTACACAGTTTGCAGGGGCTGAAGCCCGATTGATTTTAAACGGTTTGCGGCACGAGTGAACTCATGCCCTCTCCAGAGACTCCCTCGTAAGTTGTAGAAAACGCAATGGCCGGTTCTGGCTAAAGCGAAAAACGATTTAGCCACGAATTAACGCGAATGAACACGAATCGGAATGCGGTACCGAGAGTCTCTGGTTCTCGCAACCATCCCACCCAAGGGATGGTTGGGGCTGTTATTTGTCTCGCCCGCGCGCGGTCTACACTAAAATTTAAAATGCTATAACCTCTGCCGGGATGCCCCTGTGGCCGGCCCTCTTGCGACACAAAGCTGCCGATTGCCACGCTGAGGAGGGAACTCCGGAAGGGGATCAATGTCCGGCCAATGCTTCCTGGGCTGTGGCAGTCCGGCGTAGTCTTATGTTGCCATCCTGGCCACTGGTAACCAGGCTTGTGCCGTCCGATGAAAACGTTATCGAACTCACTTCATTTCGGTAACCTTCCAAGCGCATCAACTCCTGGTGGGTGATCATGTCCCAAAGCTTGACTGTGCCATCAATGCTGCCTGTGACCAGCCGCTTGCCATCGGGTGAAAAAGCGGCCCTGAGCACCTGGTCGGCCAGTCCCAGTTTTTTCAGCTCTTGTCCGGTGACAATGTCCCACAACCTGACCGTATTATCGTCGCCGCCGGTCGCCAGCGATCTTCCATCGGGAGAAAAAGCAATGGCTTTCACGCTTGCCGTATGTCCCTTGAAGATGCGTAAAATCAGCCGGGCGCTCGCGTCCCAGAGGTTGACACTGCCATCGAGAGAAGCTGAAGCCAGGAATTTTCCATCGGGCGAGAAAATCGCGCGCCATGCGTTCTCCACGTCACCCTTGAGCTGGGCTATTTCTTTTCCAGTCTTTACCTCTCTCAGTCTGAGTGTCTTATCTTTGCCGCCGGAAACCAACAAATCCCCCTCTGGCGAAAAGCTAATTGCATAGACATAGGAGGTATGACCCTTCAATGACCTGATCTCCCGGCCGGTTGCCGCTTCCCACAGATGAACCAGGTTGTCCTCCCCACCTGTTGCCAACAGTGTCTTGTCAGGAGAAAAAACCGCACAGAGCGGGAGGCTGGTGTCAGGAGTATCCAAGGTGGATATTTCCTGCCCGGTGGAAAGATTCCATAGCTTCACCTGATTTTTTTCAGTGACTCCCAAGGCCAATAGTTCATTTTTGGAAGAGAACCCAGTTGCCAGATATTTACTGACGGCCTCAACCGGCAGAATGGGTTCTTGCCTGGTTGCGACATCCCAAACCTTGACATTGCCGCCGGCGCCGCCGGTGATCAAGTATTTCCCGTCCGGCGACCAGATGATGGAATTAACGGCTGAAATATGCCCTTTAAAGGTCCTCAGCTCCTGTCCAGTCGCGACCGACCAGAGCCTGACGGTCCGGTCGTAGTTCCCCGTTGCCAGAGTGCTGCCATTGGCCGAAAAAGCCATGGATTGTGTATATCCGGAGTGGCCGGTCAAGGTTCGTAATTTCTGCCGCGTAATCGTGTCCCAGAACTGCAAGCTGCCATCCGTGGCTGCGGCCAGCAGGCGCTTGCCGTCGGGAAAAAAGGCGACTCCGGAGATGGCGACGTCACGGCTCCAGATAGAGGATGTATTCCGGCCCGTGCGTGTGTCCCAAAGAGTTGCCCGTTGAGACTCATCCGCCAGAGCCAACCGCTTGCCATCTGGCGAGAAAGCCATTGATATGACAGACCGAGGTTGCTTCTCGAGGGTCAGCTTCAACTTTCCAGTATTGGCGTCCCAAAGCTTGACGATACCTTGCATATCGGCGGTCGCAAGCTGGCCATCGGCCGAGAGGGCCATCGCCCTCAGCCGATCCGTGTGTCCCTTGAAGACAGCCAATTTGGATCGATCTCGCAGGTCCCAACGCGTAGCTGTAGGGGGTCCTCCAGTATTTTCAGAATAAGGATCGGCAACCACCACGCTCTGCCGGTCGGGCGAGAAGGCGACCAGATTGAATCCGGTGTCTAGCGGAAGCGTGAAAGAGCGCATCTCCCTCTGGAGGGTCCGATCATAGAGTTTCAACAATAGCGAATCGGTTTTGTCTCTTGCGCCCAGCAATTCAGCGATGGTGAGCAGGTTTCCATCGCTCGAAAGAGTAACGGATATGACTGGATACTTTTCGTGCAGACGCATGATATCGCTGTGCGCCTCTCGCCAGAACTGGTACCACTCAAAGCCCCGTAAATCCAATTGTCCGGGTTCCGGCATGGTCTCCTTAAGAAGCTCATCAACCTGCCCGATGTCGGCTTTATCGAGCTCCTCTTGCGCAAGGCGTATCTGAGTATCGTAGAGCAGGCGGCGATTATTTTCGGCCTCGTGGATGGCGCGCTGGCGCTGTCTGAACGCCATAATGGCCAGGCCGCCTACCAGCACCAGAACCATGGAGGCAATGAGGGTGGCCCGCCATAGGCCTCGCCGGTAAGCAGCGCGCTGGCGCCGCAATTCGGCTTGCGGCATAGAGGCGCCGATCCACTCCCGGTTGAAAACACGGGTGTAGATACGGTTGCGGACTTTGAGCTTCGCGTCTTCCGTAAGAGTAATGCCAGATAGCCGAAGCGTAGTAACCAGCGGATCGAATTCGTCATCGCTCACGCGCTTGCCGTCATGGACTTGCCTGTAGAGATCGAGGAGGCTGGCAACATCCACCTCGCTATGGGTCATGCGCTGCCGGACGAACAGCAAATTGTCATCGCGCTCGTGGGCCCGGGGTGAAAGAAACAGCTCGTTGCACAGCCTGTCAACATCGGCGCTATCGCTGGTGCTTGCGTCCCCAGCAACTGCCAGGCACAGCCGTTGCGTGAGATAAGGATGGCCGCCGGTCCAATATAGAACGCGCTGGAGCAGGGCCGCACCACGATCTGGCTCGCGTCCCAGCCCGTTCGCCAAAGGGGCTGCTTCGGCTTCGGTAAAATCGCGTAGCTCAATGCGCCGGCCAATGTTGAAAGGCGTCATTCGCGTATCGCGGACCAGGTCTGTTGGCGCTGCCACGCCCAGCAGGCTGAAGCTGAGCCGCTCCATTTCTTGGTGTTCGCTACGCGCGTTGTAGCATTCGCGAATCCCGGCAAAAAACTCGTCCACCGAGAAAGGCAAGCTGCGCACCACATCGATCTCGTCAACGAAGATGACGATCTTGCCGGGATAGAGCGGTAAAATCACCTCGCGAACCGCGCTCATCCAGCGCTGCAGCATGCCCAGGGAGAGATGCGCCTGCCAGAACGCGAATAATTCATCTTCCAGGTTAAGCCGCTGACCCAACTGCAGCAGCAAGCCTCCATACCATTGTTCTGCGCTGAGGTTCTGTCCCAAGGCGGTTAGATCCAACACGGCCACGCCGATCCCGGCTTTCCGCAGGCGGGCCACAGTCCGGATCATCAGCGAAGACTTGCCCATCTGCCGCGCGGTCAGCACATAGCAGAACTGGCCTTCCATGAGTCCCTGGTACAACTCCCGGTCTGCCTGCCGGTCGACATAGGAAAGCGCATCAGAGCGGAGTGTTCCGCCCGCTACATAGAAACCTGGCTGGCCGTTGTCGCTCATAACAATTGTTTCTTCAGGTAATTTGCGTAGAGTTCACAGCGTGGTTTGGCGTTCTGTGCTGAATTCCCGGTCAGCACGCCGGCGCTGCGCAGGCGATAGAAGTCAGAGACCGTTAAGCCCGGTTGCCCGCGCAGGATGTTCCGGACGGCCTCACACAAGTCAGAACCACCTTCTTCTAACGCGAGCAGCATCCGGTGCAGGTGGTCGTCGAAAAGACCTTCTTCAAGGTCGGATTGGGCTTGCAGAGCTGCCAGAGTCAGCCCCCGGTTTGCCATTGCATAGAACCCCAATTGCACAAGGTAAGGATTGCCGCCTACCAGGGCAAAATACTCTTCTACTTCCGCATTGCTCAGCGGCGATCCGTGGCAGCGATTGAGTTCGGCAACCTGCCCGCAGTTGAAGTCTTCCAGGCTTAGCCGCGTGCCTACGTTGAAGGGCGACTGGTTGAGGTCTGTGATGAATAATTGCGCCTCGGTTGCATAAACCATGGCTGCCGTCAGGCGCTGCCAGGGGCCCTCAGGATCCAGCGCCCGCAGGTTGTGCCAGGAGCGAAATAGGCCAAAGATGTCATTGGCATAAGGGTAATGGAATACCCTGTCCACCTCATCCATACCCCACACCAAAGGCGGCTTGATCGCGGGCAACACTTCACGCCGCAGATAGCGCTCAAAATTGCTGGTGGGACTGGCGAAGTTGTTCCAGCTTTGATGCGGGCGCGCCTCCAGGTCAAGGCTGTTGGCGATCAACTCCCCCAAGGTGAGCAGAAGCTTTTCAGTATTAGTGAAGGCGTCGGCTGTAAGGTGCTGAAAGTCAGTCAGTAAGACGGTGGCCCCGGCTTCTCGCGCCCGTTGCAGTCCTCGCGCCAGCAATGACGTCTTGCCAACCTGCCGTGCGCCCTTTACCAGCACAAAGCTATCGCGCCTGGCGATTGCGCCGTGAAACTCATCGTCGGTATCGCGCGCGATATAAAGAGGGGAATGCAGCGGCAAGGCCCCCACCGGCGGCCCTGAGGGAGTCTGGGCGGCCTCTGGAGGAGTGCTTGCTGGCGCTCGTTGCGAATCCACTATCATTCGTACTTCCAGCGCAAATCGATAGCCGCGCCCCGAAAGGGTCTCAATGGATTCTTTGCCGATTATCTTACGGAGTTCAGTCACACTTACCGTGAGATTGTTCTCTTCGACGGCCGTATCGGGCCAGACCTTATTCAGCAAATGGTCTTTGGTGAGTACCTGTTGGCTGTGCGCTACGAACTCCAGCAGCAAGTCCATCAGCCGGGGACGCAGAGAGAGTCGCCGGCCATTGCATTCGAGCCGGAATTGTTCGGGTTCCAGGCGGTACGGGCCGAATTCATAGATCAGGCGAGACATGTTTGACCACGGAACAGCGCTGGTTTAGGAAAAATTTAATCTAGATTTAGCTGAATTTTTCTATGACCTTAAAGCTTATTAAAACCGCAGTTAACTATACTCACTATTAATTGCAACCAGGTAGTCGTATAACTGGATTGGATCAATGCATTCCAATGGCAGGTCATTGTAATGCAAGGACTTGGCTGGAACAACAACGTCGCAGGACCAATACTGGAAAGAGATGAGTTAAGGAGGGGACATATTCAATGCCTACAAAAAGGGCTCCACAATGGACAGCTCCCGGCACCGCGCTTCTGTATTATCCGCTGAACCCCACGCTTCAGTCGAAGTTTGCCGCTTTTTACAAAAAAGTCATAGTTCCATGGCTGCAGGCAAGAGGTGTGAAAGGCAGCGCCTGGATAGTAGGAAATACTTTGTTTGCCGTAGTTTCAAACAATAATCCACCCTGGACGGGGGCCGCAGGCATTCCAAAGTTCGACCAGTTTGTGGAATACCAAGCTCCGGTGGTCATCAAGAAACTACCAGACTTGTTATGAGCGGATCCACCAGGTGAAGGCTGCAGACCATTGATAGTGCTGCCAACCTGCTAACGCCACCAGTTAGCAGGTCCTGGCAGCCGTGAACAAAGTAGTAAAGCTTCGACTCCCCAGTCGGGACTTTGCCTAGAAGTGGCAGTCGCCACGAAGCGGTCAAGAGTGGAGGCGAAATGGATTTATTAGGATGCTCCCGTTCTTATGAATTTGATGAATCCTATCTCTGTGCTTTGAGAGCGCGAGATGTTGAGACCGAAGCTCATTTTGTTCGCTATTTCACTCCACTGCTCCGAATCACGCTTCGCAGGCGCATGTGTCGGCCAGACCAAATAGACGACGTGGTTCATAGCACCTTTCTCCGGGTGCTCCAAAGAATCCGTTTCGGCGCTGCTATTGATCAACCGAAGAGCCTTGGGGCATTCGTGTATTCTGTGTGCAAAAATGTTTCGCTCGAGACCTATCGCATCGACAAGCGATATGAGGCCCTGGAAGAGTTGGCGATCGATCCGCCGGACACCGCTGTGGCGCCGGATGAAGATCTGGTCAGGCAGGAGACCAGAAGCAAGGTGCGGCAGATCCTGGCTTTGTTACCGCTAAGAGATCGGGACCTCCTGCGGTCGGTGTTTTTTGAGCAGAGGGACAAAGACGAAATCTGCCGGGAGCTGGGTGTCACCAGAGACTACTTGCGCGTGCTGGTGTGCCGGGCCAAAGAGCAATTTCAGAATCGATACGAGCGTGAAGAATCGCAGCCCGCAAAACCTCGTGTGGGTCCGTCTTCTTTGGTCCCATCTTCTTTGAGCCCATCTCGGACAAACGCTTATTCGCGCAAAGAGATCATCGGTTCGATTCGCGTGCGGCGCGGGCGTTGGGGAGATAGTCAGCCAAGAGCGCAACGAAAACCATCAGCGCGAGAATAGCCGCAGATTGTCAGCCAACCTGGGCGGCGCTGGCTTTGATATTCGACTGCAGGCGGAATTCCCCGTCCTTAAAGCAGCGCCAATTTCCTGTCGTGATACGATAATTTTACGGAATTGTCCATGGAAGCGGCGCTGCCGAAAAGCAAAGAACCTTATGGCGTAATCAGCAGACTGTGGAATTCTGTCTGGAGACGGTGGTCCACACTTCTTGAACAACGTGAAGACCAGGTTTTTCTGGTGCTGACGCTGTTGATCGGCGCCCTGGTAGGCCTCACGGTAGTGGCCTTCATCGTCCTGACCGAACATGTCGGCGCTCGCTTCTATCCTGCAGGCGTATCGCCATGGAGGCGGCTGCTGGTTCCGGTTACGGGCTCCCTCGTTATTGGGTATCTGCTCTTTCGTTATTTTCCGGATGCGCGCGGAAGCGGCGTTCCGCAAACCAAGGCAGCCCTGTTTGCCCGGGACGGAGTCATCACCTTCGGTACGGTCATCGGCAAATTCTCCTGCACTTCTGCCACATTGGCCAGTGGGATTCCCCTGGGACGTGAAGGACCGTCAGTGCAGGTAGGCGCTGGAATAGCTTCCATCCTGGGGCGAAAGCTGGGTCTGCGTCCGGAAAAGGTGAAGGCATTATTGCCTGTAGGCGCCGCGGCGGCGGTTGCGGCAGCCTTCAACACGCCTCTGGCAGCGGTGTTGTTTGCATTAGAGGAGGTAATGGGCGACCTGCACGCGCCGGTTCTGGGCTCGGTTGTGCTGGCCTCGGCCACTTCCTGGGCTGTGCTGCGCTTGTTGCTCGGCAACAATCCTCTGTTCCAAACGCCCCAATATCAACTGGTGCATCCGTTGGAGTTTGGAATCTATGCTGTTCTGGGGGTTGCCGGCGGCTTTCTCTCCGTGGCTTTCACAAGGCTGCTGTTGAAAATGCGCGCAGGGTTCCTGCGGTTACCGCGGAAGACGCGCTGGTGGCATCCCGTCGCCGGTGGCCTGGTCGTGGGCGCGATGGGTTGCTTTGTGCCCCAGGTGCTGGGTGTGGGATACACCTATGTTGGTCAGGCGCTCACTGGCGAACTTGCGCTTAAGTTGATGCTTCTGCTGGTGGTGCTCAAGTTCTTTGCCATTATTGCCAGCTATGCCTCAGGCAATGCCGGCGGCATTTTCGGCCCAAGCCTGTTTCTTGGAGCCATGCTCGGCGGGATCATCGGAAGCATATCGCACCACGTCCTGCCGGCCTATACCGCCACTGCCGGGGCCTATTCGCTGGTGGGCATGGGTGCTGCCTTTGCGGGAATCGTGCGCGCCCCCATGACCTCTGTGGTGATGATTTTTGAGATGACCCGGGACTACGCGGTCATTGTCCCGCTGATGATCTCCAACCTGATGAGCTTGTATATTGTCTCGCGCTTCGAGCCTGAGCCTATCTATGAATCTCTGGCCCATCAGGATGGAATCCATCTGCCGGCCACCAAGACGCGGCGCGAATTGGGGCAGCGCAAGGTATTTCAAGCCATGCGGCCAGCCACCGAGATCCTGCCGGCGCACATGCGGGTCCGCGAAGCGGCTGAACTTGCACGCTCCAGCTCGTTGCGCTCGTGGCTGGTCATGGATGAAGCCGGCATTGCCGGAGTTCTGAGCCGCACAAGACTAGAACAGGCTGTTACGGGAGACGGCGGAGAGAAACCATTGGCAGAGCTGGTGGACTTCCTGGAGTTTCCGCACGTTCACGCCGATCACGCGCTTCATCTGGCCCTGGAACGCATGAGCGCAGCCCATCTGGATCTGCTGCCCGTGGTCAGCCGCGCAGACATCCATAAACTTGAGGGAGTGGTGACTTTGCGGGATGTGCTGGATGCCTACGGCATAGAACGAGGCTCAACCTAAAGTATTTTACAAACGCTCTAATTCGCGGTTCAGTCGTGTGAATTCGCGGCTACAACTAGTTCCGAATCGGAAGTTTCAGCTTTTTCAATTATGGCAATTTTGGTACTTATGTAATTTTGGCAATTCCATTCACCGAATCTGGATTCCCATGGCTTTTCCAAGATTCATCTGTTCCGCCTGCAGAATCGTTAACGCTTGCTCGAGTCTCTTGAGCACGGCCGCCATGCTCTGGTTATCGGCGTTGGCTCGTCCCGTCTCCTGGCTAAGCGCCTGCCCTTGCTTGCCGACATCAGAGTTGGCTTTCACCAGTTTTTTTGTCAGGCCCTTGAACTCGGTCTTCTGCGGGTCGGAAAGGTATTTCACGAACTCCTTGCTGCCATCGTGGGCTTCCTCCACCGCGTCTTTTAGGTCGTCAGCCGGGTCGGAGAATTCCGGAGGCTTGGTTCCGGTTTCGATCATGTGCAGAAAGTCGTGCGCCTGTTTCCTTGCGCTTTCCGTATGTTTGCTTAGTATCTGGAACTGGGAAACCTGCTCGGGGGTGGCCTGAAGGGCGAATCCACGTTCGAAATCCTTTATCTCCTCGGTCTCACCGGAGGCAGCCGGCTTGCCAGGCTGAGTGATATCATGCGCTGCAGTGTGCCTGCCGCCTCGCTGCGCCAGAATATTTTGCGAAGCCAATAACAACACGGTCCCGAATGCCAGCGCCGCCAGTCGAATCACGCCCATTCACCTTCGATAGAGGAACTCCATTATTGTAAGACAAGCTGTGATTCAGATCAGCGGTATCAGTGCAAATCCGTGGGTAAAAATCCTTTGCAAAACTTAACGCGGATCACGGGCCATGGGCGATGGGTGCATCGGTGATAGGCGATGGATAAACCCTGGTTTGGTCGTTTCCGAATTCAAATCGCAGTATCCATTCCCGTTCGGTGTCCCCGCGGCCAGCCTGCGCCGGTGTAAATTTCCAGCGTTGGGCGGCTTGTAGCGCCAATTGCGCAAAGTATGGGCTTCGGCCGGGCGAATCAAGCTCGGCGTCTGCCACGTTGCCAAGGGCATCCACATGGACTCTTACCTTAACTCTAACCTTGCCCCAAATTGTGTCCCTGGCTTTCTGTGGCACCGTTGGCAATACTTGCTGAACAATACCCTCATGCTGGGGGCCGCTGGCGACCGCGCTGCTCTCCGCTTGGGATGGAGCAGCCGGAAGTGGCGAAGCATGGGGCGCGTTAGAAGGTTCTTGGCTCTTCCCGCGTCCGCTTTTTAAAGGAGAGCCTGGAGACGGCTTTTCGGCTTCCTGCGCGTCTTCCCGAAGTTGGGTTTGCTCTTGGGGCTCGGCTGGCTGCTGACGATGAAGGATTCTCGATCCTGCAAGCAGTACACCCGCAAAGGTGGCGGCAATGGCGGGAACGATGAAGAGCCATTTTGCGGACGCCTTTCTCACCTTAATTTCTTTCTGTTTGACGGGTGCTTCCTGTTTG
Source organism: Candidatus Solibacter sp. (assembly GCA_035569515.1). Classification (GTDB taxonomy): domain Bacteria; phylum Acidobacteriota; class Terriglobia; order Terriglobales; family Acidobacteriaceae; genus Angelobacter. Next base: position 12,251 of record DATMMY010000309.1, read on the forward strand.
ATAAGACTTTTCTCTTTGATGTCGCCTGGTTGGAGAGCAGCAGCCACAGGTGGATCAAGCCGGGCCGCGACATCGGCAATCGTCCATCGTTGTTGCGGGTCCTTGCGCAGGCAATTACGCACGATCTCCAGAAAAGGTTTGGGCAAGTGTTGTGGCACGGCCGGATCGGCGTGCTCCGTTTCGTTCGAGGCAGGCAGACGCTGGGTCAGGACTTCCACCAGCGTAATGCCTAGCGACCATACGTCCGCGGCAGGCGAGATACCTCCGTTTGCGCTTTCGCTTGAGGCGGAGATTTCTGGTGGATCATACGGGCTGCGCCCTTGAGCGGCAACACGCTCACCGGTCGCATAGAGTCCATCGGTCGCGAGCTTCAACTGGTCACGGATGGCCATTATGTTGGCCGGTTTCAGGCGACTGTGAACCAAACCCTGGCCGTGAAGATAAACGAGGGCGTCCAACGCGGGCCTGAGCATCTCCCGGGTCTCCGCAGGAGTAAGCGGCCGCTCCGGAAGAATTTGTGAGAGGTCCTCTTCAGCGTACTCCATCACCACAAACAGCAACTCCGTGCTTTCGATGAGGCAGCGTCCGGCTTGAAAAAGGCGCAACAGATGAGGATGAGAAAGCTTGATAGTGCGTTGCCATTGCGAGAGCTGGGCATCCGCGTCCGCCGAATCCGTGGCAACCAGCTTAATGGCGGCTCTTTGAAGCTCCGCTCCCCACTCGGTGAGGAAGACGGCGCTCCGCTTCGAGCCACCCAGATACTGGAGCAGCTGAAAATCACAGCCTTGCGCAGGCGCGTTGACAACCTGGCCTTCCCATTGTTTCCAGGTCTCGGTCATGTTGCTCTCCTTCTTCTTTGTGCTCACGCGAATCAGGCCATTGCGGAGTGCCAATGGTCAAACGGGCCGGCTGATTCCGTCACACAACAGTTTTCAAGGGATTCCGCTACCTGGACCTGGGTAATTCTGTCCGGGCCCGCCGGGCCTTGCAAGGGAGGCTGGCCTGCACTTGATGAGACGAGGATATAACCATTCACCGATGGCTTTCAATCGGATTGCATGTTTTTGTGTCTGAGATAGTCAACAGGGAAGAGTCGGACAAGGGCAAATAGCCAACTTTGTGCTGCAGTTTGCGGGTCTTTGAAAGCAAAATCAGGGCATTAACCACAGAGGCCACAGCGTAGCAGAGCCACAACCAAAACCCGTTCACCGCAAAGGACGCGAAGGCCGCAAAGGAAAACCAACATCTTAACCACAAAGGAACACGAAGGAAAATCCCAAGGACGCGAAGGAAAAGCAAAGAAAATCTTCGCAGCACGAGCAGAATTTGACGGATAGTAGTACAGAGGAACACGAAGGAACCCAAGATCAAAAGCCCATCGCAGAGTGTATAGAAAGCTGAGATTCGCAGAGTATAAGCTTGGGCCTCCTCTGCTCCTCCGCTGCCTCTGCGTTTCAAAGGTTTTGGCTGGCTTCATTCGTGTGAATTCGTGTTAATTCGTGGCTAAAAGCCTTTCCTCTAGCCTTCCGGTTTTCTCCGCCGCCTCCGCGGTGAATCCTGCTTTGGTTTTCTCAATGTTTCTCTCCCGGCCGGTAATCGGCTTCAATATGTCCGGCAAGCTGGGCCTGGGTGAACAACACTGGTTTAGGCTTCATCGCGACGAACAGCGGCGACTGGTCGGCGTAGTGCGGTGAATTCTGGTCAACCGTTGCCGAGCCGAACTGGTGGATACTTTCTGACGTGAGCTTACCTTCCTTGTCCCAGGCAACGAACATGACAAAGGTGTCGCCACCCGCCGCGGTCAATGTGCCGTCAGGCTGCTTCAAGCCGTAAACGGCGCGGTAGATGTCCGGCCCGCCATCAATGGCGAGATCGACCTTGCCGCGACGCAAGCGGTTCACCTCGCCCCACTCGGGATCGAGACGTCCAAAGTGCGCTTTGAGTGTCTGCATGGCTTCCCGCAGCGAGGCCATGATCTGCGCCTGCGAGGGAGGCTGCGGCTTACCTTTGATCTCCGTCCGAGCGCGGAGCACCGGCTCGCCCATCAGGACCGCGAGTGCCGCGCTGCGGTTCGCAACATTGGTCTTGTGGTCCCATCGTTTGAGAATCTCCTGTGCCTGCCGCAGATTGCCGCCATCGGAGTTCTTTCCTGCATCTTTGGCCGAAGGATCAAGGGCTACAACTTCATCAACGAGCTGCGCCAGGTCGGAGTGGGCGCTGTAGTCCAGATCGTACTTGTACGCGCGGAACGTCTCTGCCGTGATGTGTGCGTCGGTTCCGTAGGTCTCAAGAGCGCGCCACGCCCGGTTGGTCATGTTGCTTTGAATGCCGAGAGTCGGAGAGAAGTCTTGCGGCTTTAGGTCGTCCCCTGCCGCAGCCGCGTGAAATGGCGTGTTGTTTGAGTTGAAGACGAGTCCGTGAGGCGGGTCCCAAATCTGTGGAATCTTGTCAAAAGGCAGATACTGATGCCAGATCAAGTCCGAGCGGTCGCCGGGCAGCGTGTCCTGCCACTCCAGCCCTTCCTGCCGCACCGGGAACAGTCCGTTGTAGACATAGCCGATATTCGCCTTCTCGTCGGCGTAAACAAAGTTGATGCTGGGTATGGCCTGCAGCGCCATGGCTGCGCGCCAGTCCGCGAGTGTAGCGGCCTTGTTCAGGCGGTAATACTGCAACGGCTGGCGCACCTCATTGATGCCGGCATAACGAATAGCGAACACGCCATGATCGGTCTTCAGCACCGGGCCTTGAGCGGCGTAAAGCACATCGCGGTGCACCGTCCAGACCAGCGGCCCCCAGATCTTCACGCGGATCTTCGCATCGCTCTTTTCAAAATCACGCCATTGTCCATCGAGTTGATATTGGTTGGAATTGGCCGGGTTGATGGTGAGTTTGTAAACGTCAATGAGATCAGGATCGTTCACCGTATTGGCCCAGCCCAGATGCTCGTTGTGGCCATGCAGCATAAAAGGCGA
>DATMMY010000310.1:0-2491 GCA_035569515.1 Candidatus Solibacter sp.
GGAGTAGTGCTCTCACTGGAGAATCGGGTGGCAGTGGTAACTGGGGGCTCCAGGGGAATCGGCGCTGCGATTGTCAGGATGTTCCGGGCATCGGGCGCGCGGGTGGTTTTCAATTATCAACAGGCTAAGACTGAAGCAGAGCGCCTGGCCGCAGAATGTGGAGGCACCAAGGAATGTCTTGCCGTGCAGGCGGAGCTGTCTACCTCGGAAGCTGCGGGACGTCTTATTCACGCCGCCGTTGACCATTTTGGGCGCCTCGACGTGCTGGTAGGAAATCATGGAGTCTGGCCGCCCCAGGACGTTCCAGTAGACCAGATGACAGATGAGCAGTGGCGGCGGACCCTGGCGATTAACCTGGAGAGCATCTTCGGCCTGGTCAAGTCCGGCGTTGCCCAGATGAAGAAGCAGCGCTCTGGCGGGCATATTGTTCTAATAAGCTCCACCGCGGGCCAGAGGGGAGAAGCCTTTCACTGCGACTATGCCGCCAGCAAAGGGGCGATGATCAGCATGGTGAAAGGGCTCTCCACGGAGTTGGCGCGCGATAATATTTACGTCAACTGCGTGGCACCGGGTTGGGTGGATACCGAGATGGCGGCCCCGGCGCTCAACGATCCTGAGATGAGCAAACGGGTGTATAGTACGATTCCTTTAGGCCGCGTGGGCAAGCCGGAGGAAATTGCAGCTACGGTGCTTTTCCTGTGTACACCCCACGCCGGGTTCATCACGGGCGAGATTCTGAACGTAAACGGTGGCGCCGTACTGGTAGGATGAATGGAGAATTTGGTAATTGAGTAATTTTCAGATGTTGAGCCATGAAGATTCTGATCACTTTTTTATTGTGTGCCAGCCTTACCGCTCAACAGTCCTCGCCACCTAAGCCCGGCGGAGAGGCTGCGGCAAACCAGCAGAAGGCCCACGCCCTGGTTGATCAGATGATCACCACGCTCGGAGGCCAGGCCTACCTGACGCTCCAGGATTCCCACATCGAGGGCCGTACCGGCCGCTTCTATCATGGACGTTCTGAGGGCGGCAGTGTTTATCAACGCTTTTGGCAGTGGCCAGACAAAGAGCGGCTGGAATATACCAAAGCGCGCGATGTTATCAGCCTCTTTCTGGGAGAGAACGCCTACGAGACCACCTTTCGCGGCACGCAGGTGCTGGATACGCAAAAAGACCAGGATTTACGGCGCTACATGTTGCGCCGGCATTACGCCCTGGAAATTGTTCTGCGCCAATGGCTGAGCGATCCGGGAACGGCCCTGTTTTATGAAGGCCCGACCCTGGCGGAGAACCACAGCGTACAACGGATTACCATCATGAATTCCCACGGAGAGGCGGTGACTTTGCTCATCGATACCGACAGCCATCTCCCGGTAAAAAAGACCTTTATCGTCCGTGATCCCCAGACCAAGGACCGGGATGAGATTGATGAAATCTACGATAACTTCAAGAAAATCGATGGGATCAACACGCCTTACAACACCCTTGTCACGTTCAACGGAGAGCTGTACCGCCAGTACTACGTCAACACCATAACTTTTAATAGTCATCTGGCAGACTCTCTGTTTGCCACTCCCAAGCTGGATTTCAACCCCAAGAAAAAATAGTCCTTCCCCGGCCACGAACCGTTGCAAAAATACCACACACGAGGTTTGTACTCCGGTGTAATCTCTTCATACAACGTCACTTGCCCTTTGAACAGACAATTCGGGTGCCGGTTGAATGCCATGGTGTGGGCCTGCATAGCGGGGCTCCAGTGCATCTGCGGATTACGCCGGCGGCCGCCGGGACGGGAATTGTGTTTCGCCGGGTGGACCTCGACGGATTTGAAGTCGAGGCCATTGGCCGCAACGTAGCCAAGGTAAGTTACGCCACCAGCCTGCAAAAAAAGGGCGTTCTGATCTCCACCACTGAGCATTTGCTCTCGGCGTTTATTGGCATCGGCCTGGACAATGCAGTGGTCGAACTGGACAACCTGGAGCTTCCCATCCTGGATGGCAGCGCACAGCCCTTTGTAGACATGGTGCTCAAGGCCGGCCTGAGGCACCAGCGCAAGCGTCGCTCGTATCTGAAGATCCTCAGCGAAGTTGAAGTGCGCGATGGCAACAAATTCATCGCCGCCTATCCTGCCCCTGGCTATTCCGTGGCGTACAAAATCAATTTTGCCGTTCCCATTGGCGAGCAGTCGTTTGAGATTGATCTCTCCCGCGACCTTTATCGCAAAGAGCTGGCTGCTGCGCGTACCTTTGGATTTCTGCACGAAGAGCAGGCACTGAAAAACATGGGGCTGATTCGAGGCGCATCGGAAGAGAACGTAATTGTGCTCACACGCGAAGGCATTAAGAACGGTCCATTGCGCTACTCCGACGAGTTTGTCCGGCACAAAGTGCTGGACCTGATTGGCGATCTTGCGCTGTTGGGCAAACAGATTATCGGGCGCATTGTTGCCGATGGCGCCGGACATGCCATGCACACCGCACTGGTATCGCGC
>DATMMY010000311.1:0-10989 GCA_035569515.1 Candidatus Solibacter sp.
GTTTTCATCGGGAGAAAATTGGAGAGCCGCCAGACTTTCCGGTGGAACATACCAGTACGTATCCTGCAACCAGCTCCATTGAGACCAGTCAGTATTAACATCGTCAGGCATTAGCACCCTCTTTCCTTGTGAATACAGCAAAGCTTTTCTACCTAAAGGCTGTTGCAAAACCCGATTTTACGGAGTTTAGTTCACAAAGCCAACAAGATTAGCGCGAAAGGGTGGTGCGGTTGCGGTGCGGTGCTTGAGTTGGGAGTTAATTTTTTCCCGCCAGCTTAACCGCCGCGCCCAGCGAGCGGAGAGTTCGCGGCTACGGAAGGAAAGTAAACCAAAGGCGGATCGACTCAAGAATCTGCGCTGGTCCTTGCTGCGCCGGGGCAGCCGAGTCCGTGGACGCGCTCGGCAAAAGCTGGGGCCAGATCTCACCTTTGGCGCGAAACCAGTTCAGTAAGAGATCTTCATGGGTCCGCAACATCTTCGCGACCTTCTGTAGAGGCTCCAACCGGCTGACTGTCATCTACCAGATCGACAAGCATTGTCGGCGGTGCCGGGTAATGTGAAAACGGTCCAACACATGTAACGCTTGCCCCGCTTGGGCAGCGATGACTTTCAGATAAGCTTCCTCAGCAGAATCTGTGGGTTGATACAGGCTCTGGAAGTCTCCCTAAGTTGTGATACAGGGCGATTTCCATGGCTTGGTAGGTGCGGAAGCGGGAAAACGTCCGATCGCGTAGTGGGAAAGTCCCGCCTTTGGACTTTTCCACTACGCGCCTTTTCCACGGCCCTTTTTTACCCACAGATTCTGCTATACAGCCCTTAAAAGTGATCTTGAAACGGCACGGGATTGTCCCATTCGCGGGATGAACTCTGTCGTCGCCTTTCGGCGACTTGGAGATGCGTTTATCTTCCCCCGCGCTGACCCTTCGCTACGCTCAAGGGCAGCCTGTGCGGGTCTACTCTCTATCGTGCCTTCGGCACTGGTCTCGCAAATCCAGGGACTTGGAAAAGGAGGAGGTGTGGCATGATCTCACACCTCCTGCCAGTTCTAGACCATCGTCAAAAACATTTCTTTATCTGCTTGACCAACCTGCGCAAACGTTAGTTGGCGGTAGCAGTAAAGTTAATGGTGTTGCTGATGGCGGTTGCGTTCGCCGTGGTGAATGGAATGGTCAGCGCAATGGCTTCCGCCACATTCGCGCCGTAGGTGCCGGTTGCGGTAATGGTGGCCTGGGCTGCATTGGTCACCGTGGTCCCGCCGACCTGCCAGGTATTAACCGCGTCGGCAGCGCCCAGTTGGGCTTTCAGCGTGTAGTTGGCGCTGGCGGAATTCGCCTTGGTCACCAGCACGTCAACCGGCGTACTCACTGTAAAGGTGGTTGCCGTTGTGCTGCGGGTGATGCCGGCGGCGATGGCGCCGAAAGCGGAGACGTTGCCGAAGTTCAGCGTGGCAGTGTTGGTGCCTGCACCGGCCGAAAGCGCAACGCCCGCGGCGTCATTATTGAAAACCAGGTTGATGGACGAGTTGACTGTGGCGTTCACCGTAAGTGTTCCGGTGGCGGTCTGGGCCGAGAGTATCGCCGGCGCCATGAGCACTGCAACGATGGTTACTAGAACTAGCTTCTTCATTTGTTTATCTCTCCTTGTAGTTTTCTTATCGTTTACTTTTAAGAATCTTCTTGCTTCTTAAACTCAATTGGCCGTAGCCGTAAAATTAATGGTTGCCGATATTGGAAACCCAACCACCGGTCCGCCTGCGCCCGGGGCCGCCATGGAGACCACCAACCCCAGATTATGGGCAACGTCAGTGTTGTAGGTGCCGTTCGTCGTGATGGTCTGCGCCGCCGTGGTCAATGAGACCGCGTCGATCTTGTACGTCATTCCCGTAGGGGCCGCGGCCGCCAGGTTGGCGGTGAGCGTATAGTTGGCGCTGGTCAATCCGCCTTCGATCACGTTCACGTCAAACACCGTCTGCACCGTAAAAGTTGTCGGGCCAACGGTGGGCCGGGTTACGCCCGCCGATAACGGTCCAAAGGCGGAGATGATTCCGAAGCCGGCGCTGGCGGCCGAGGTGCCACTGGATCCCAGGGTCACGCCACCAGGGGCGGTATCGAAGATCAGAGTAAGGCCGCTCTTGTTGACCAGAGTTGCATTAATCGTCCCGTTCGCGGTTTGCCCGTGGAGCGCGGCGCTGGACAAGAGGAAGGCCACCAGTCCGGCTTTCAAGATCGTATTGTGTCTGTTCCGCATCTGTGTACCTTGATCAGTTCGCCGTTGCCTGCACAAAGATCGTTTCCAGCAGAGTTTGGGGAGGCACATTCTGGTTCACGATTACCCTCAGTGTCTCCGTAACTCGTACCCCATAATTATTGTTGTTTTGAAAAGTCGTAAAAGTCGTGGTCAGGGTGGTGAGGTTCATGAGCCAGAAAACATTGGCTGGTGGGGCGGTGGAAAGCGCCGCGGCCAGGTTATAGCTTGCGCTGGTGCTGTTGGCCTCGCTCACCACCACGTCAAAGCCGCTATTCACCTGATAAAAGCCGGCCGCCCCGAAAAATCCTACACAAGCCAGACTGTCTCCAGCGGTAAGCGACGCCACGCCCAGATCCAACCCCACATTGTTTGTATCCGGATTACTCAAAGGACAAAAACCATTGGTTCCTACGCTTGGATTGTTTCTGAAAATCAGACCTATCGAGGAGTTCACCGTGGCGCCCACCGTCAACTGCCCAGTGCGGGTCTGTGCCATGCAGTTCGAAACGCAGCAGAGCACGAATACGCAGGCAACGCAGAGACTTCTGCGCTTAGCTGATCTTCGATCTCTCCTTACCTGCGGCACGTACGGTAACTCCATTGGGCAAAACTAGCTCTGTTTGTGAGAAAAGCTTAAGCATCTCCCCGGTAGTTCACAACAGTACTTAGGTCATTCCAGCCTGAATAACACGGTACTTCAGTCATCAAACCATCACAGTGCTCGTAGAAAATTCGACGCACACAGATTTTCACCTTACACAAGTACTCTCCTGCTGGCAGCCGGGTGCGTACCAGGTGAGGACGCCGATTCGATCATTTTGTATTCGGTTTGGAAGCCGGGTGAAAAGCTTATTTAACGGTGAGGTCGAGGCGAGACTGGGGTTGAAGTAGCCGGCGATTTGAGCTGTCCTACAGCGTGAATGTGAATCTCCACTTTATCGCTGACCCTGAGGAATAACGTGCTTGGATTCCTGAGGCCCCACTGAATAAAAGGAATTGTAAACGATGTATCCGCCGAAAGAGAGCTGCCCTGGACCTCCGTCTTCACATCCAGAGTCAGAGGATGAGTCTGGCCGTGCAGGCTCAGCACGCCTTCCAGTTGGATTTGCGAGGAACCGGCCGGCGCAAGAGTGCCTTTCATCCGTTGCGGCGTAAAAACGATTTCAGGGTACTTGTCTGCCTCCAGAATGTCTTTGGTCATTTTGTGGTCACGGGACTTGTTGCCGCTATCGCCGCTGGCCGCATCTACCACCATTTGTCCCTCTGCCGGGCCGCCCGCCGAATCGAAGCGCATGGAACCGGGCTTCAGCCGGAACACGCCATGGACTGTGTGCAGGGTACTGTCCACCGTAAATTGCACTTTGCTCTGCGATGGATCAATTTCAAACGTCGTCTCTTGTGTAGGAGCCGCGGCTGCAGTGCATAGCAGCGCCAGCATGAGACCGAACGCTACGCGGTGAAATGATGCGTGCTGAAAAATTCGATTACATCGCATTTTCTTTGTCTCCTAAAGTCCCAACCGGCTATGCCACCAGGATCTGCCAGCCAAGATTGAGAATGCCTGGAATGCCAAAATCCCTCAAGGCCAGTTCGCCTACATGGACGGACAGCAATCGTTCAAACAAAGCGGGCTTCCTGGTGAAGGCCCGCAAGGCGTTCTGCCGCACCCATGGGCTTCTGTCCATAAGCAACATGCTCTGCGCCATGAACGAGGGCAGGCTGGAAATCTGGCGGTGGGCCGCTTGATAGAGTGAAAGATCGCCTGCCGCAAGCGCCTGACCGAGCGCCACTGCCTGGCGGAACGCCATGGCCAGCCCTTCTCCGGTGATTGCGTCCACGGAGCCGGAGGCCTCGCCAATCAGAGCTACCCGGCCACGAAAAACGGACTTCAACCGCCGTGAGGCAGTGATCGATCCTCGCACGCGCGTGGTGCATTGCGCGTTTGCCAGATGACGGGCGAGCGGAGGGAATTGGGCAATGCCGGCTTCAAACGAAGGGAACTTTTTCCTGGAGATCAGAGCTACGCAGATTTCTTTTTTGCCAATGGGTGTAACGTAGACCTGACCTTGAGCGCCCCAGTAGATTTCGACGAAATCACTCAAAGGAGCGGCCTGGAAATGCCGGCGGATGCCAATGCGTTTCGCCTGCTCCCGGGCTGCCGAAAGGCCGGCCCAGTTGCGTACGCGCGAATGCTGGCCATCTGCCCCGATCAACCAACGTGTGCGGATAACTCCGCTACCTACTCTGACGTCCGCATCCTGCACGCCAGATACGCTTGTGTTCCAAAGTGTTTGTACCCCGAGGGAAGAGGCAAATTCCAGCAACGTCTGATGCAGCAAGGTGCGCCGGATTCCTATACCCTCTCCTTGGGGAAACCGGGCCAGAACCCCGCCTTCCGGTCCGATGAACTTGATGCCTTGAAATGTGCCGCCCTCGCCGCTGCCGACGCTTAGACCCAACTGCCGGAGCGCAAGCAGGGCATCTGGCATCAGTCCTTCACCACAGGCCTTGTCGATGGGCGGCGTGGCCGAATCGGCAACCATCACACTGAACCCTTGCTGCCGCGCCGCGATGGCAGCCGCCAGCCCCGCGGGCCCACCGCCCACTACAAACACATCGGTATCGAATTGTTCTTGGCCCATATCACCACCGCAGTAAAACCAGCTCCGAGCAAAATCCCGGGCCCATTGCAGCCAGCAGGCTGTAACTGCCGGGAGCGCCACGCCGGTCCGCCAGGGCTTGTTCCAGAACTACGAGCACGGAAGCCGAAGAAAGATTGCCGACCTGACGCAGGCAGTCCCACGAGGCCTGAAGCGCGTTGGCGGGAAGCTCAAGAGAATCTTCCACTGCCTGCAGAATTTTCGGCCCGCCGGTGTGGATGATCCAGCTCTCGATGTCATTGCGGGACAGGCCGAGATCGCAAAGAAATAAATCAACATCGTTGGGCAGATACGTCTGAATGATCTTGGGCACTTCCGGGGAAAGCACGATTCGAAAGCCATTTTCGGAAATGTCCCAGCCCATTGCATCCTCAGAGCCCGGATAAAACACTGAGCGGGTCGCGATGATCTCCGGACCGTCGAATCCGGTCTCACTGCCGGCAATCACGACGGCTGCGGCGCCGTCACCAAAGAGTCCGGTGGCAATGAGGTTGGCGAAAGAAAGATCGTCGCGCCGCCAGGTCAACGAGCACAGCTCCACGGACAGGACGACCGCAATCTGATCGGGAAATGCGCGCACATAGTCAGCAGCCCGCGCTATCCCGGCTGCCCCGGCGACACAGCCCAGCCCGAAGATCGGGACGCGCTTGATGTTAGGAGACAGTCCCATGCGATTGACCAGACGCGCATCCATGGACGGGCTGGCAATGCCGGTGACTGAGACGAAGTACAAGGCGTCCAAATCATGGGGTGTAATCCCATGAGGAGTAATTGCGCGGCAGATGGCGGTCATGCCCAGCTCCTGCGCCTCATTAATCCAGAGATTGTTTGCCTCTCCCCAGGACTTGACATCATCGTAAGCCTCCAGAGGCAAGACCAGATGTCTCTGTTCCACACCGCAACGTGAGTGAAGATGGTCCAGCAGTCCGGGTTTCTGCAGCCCTTCGCTCCAACGCTGCTTGAGTGCAGCGGTAATCGCCTGCTGGCTATAGGTGTGCTTCGGAAATGCACTGGCAGCGCTTACAATCCGCATGAGTGTGGTCCTGATTTCAAATCTGAAACCTCGCTGTGATAATTTTCATGGTGGGTTGGGCCGGCCGGAACTTGCGTCACCGGATTTGGGCGAGCTCCTGTTTATACAACCGGTTATTAGGAAATTGTTGGGCCAGCCCTTGCAGCAGGACGCGAGCATTGTTGCGGTCGTGATCGCGAAGGGCTGCAATGGCCAGCAGAAGGCGCGCGTAAGGCTGCAGGTAATGCCCCTTCGCGGCGGTAATGCCGAGATCCTTCAGCCCGGTGGCCTTGTCCGTCTGCGCCCCGCCCATCTGCAGCATCCAGCGCACGGGCGCCGCTCGCAGGCTGAGCAGGTAGTTCTCAATTCCGGCCGCCAGGTATGCGTCGTAGAATCCAGGATTGGCCTTCAACAGCGGTTCCGCCGCCGCACGCGCCTGTTTCAGGTAGCCTAGCGCGGGAAGATTGCGTTTTTCGATCAAAGCAATGTAGTCGCCGCGTAGCGCCAGCATCAGAACATTCGCAAAAATGGCGTTTTCGTCCTTAGCATCATGAGCCAGCCGCTCATTGATCAGCAGCCTGGTCTTGTCCAGCTGCGAATCGAATTTCCGCTTTATGTCCGGATCGGGAGTCAGCGGTTTCTGGTTCTCGAAGTTCTTGTCGTTCATGAAGAACTCGGTTTCCAGGATGTGAAGCCGGTCGAACTCTGAAAACAGATAGGCAGCCGCATCGGACACCGGGCCCATGGGGTCCTGGGGATGAATCCGCTGCCAGTCTGCAAATACACGGTGGGCGTCCGCGAATTGAAGGTTGTACATGTTGCAATATCCGGTTGCCAGTTCGGAGCAAAAGCCGTTGCGCTGCCCCCAGGTTTGCGGAACGTGCAGGAGGGCCAGGATTGCGAGAACACAAATCGCGTTTTGTTTTCTCAAAAGCATGTCAGATATTGATTGCGCGCTGGGCCAGGCGCAGAGCATCCCGCCAAAAGGCGGTTGAAGAATGTATTCCCTCAACAACGTCTCTGATCGCTTCGGCGAAACGCTCAAGATGCTGTTCCTTCACAATCAACGGCGGCGCTACTTTCAATACCATAAAGTTGTTTCCACACATCTGCGTCAGGATGCTGTGCTCGCGGAAGAGGCGCATCACCACCATCTGTCCAAACATTCCCGCGTGAACGGTATGGAAGGCCGTGAAGGGCACTTTCAGCTTCAACTTCTTCGGAGCCTGGAACTCGATGCCATTCAACATGCCTGCTCCGCGGACTTCACTGACCATTTCATATCCGGCCAGAGCTTCGCGCAGGGTCTGGCGCAACTGCGCACCCATGGTTTCCGCGCGCTGGCCCGCGTCTTCTTCCTGGCAGGCCTGCAAAGCAGCCAGTCCGGCACGCATGGCAAGTCCATTCTCACTGTAGGTAGAAGTATGAATAATGGCGCGGCTCAGCGAGCTATAGACTGAGCGATAGATCGCATCCGTCATCAGGACCGCACCACAGGGCACAAGACCGCCACTCAGGGCCTTGGCCAGGACCACCATGTCCGGGTCTAAGCCATAGTGTTGCGCGGCGAGAAACTTTCCTGTGCGGTACATTCCGGTCTGGACTTCATCGAGAACGAACAAGGAGCCATAGCGGCGGCAGAGGGACTGCGCCTCTTGCAGATAATTTGCGCTGGGCACGCGGATTCCGTTTTCCGACTGGATGGGCTCAGCAATAAAGGCCGCAAATTTTCGCGTTGCCAGCTTCTTTTCCAGCTCATTCAAGTCGTTGAATGGCACGGGAACGCTGTCCGGCAGAAGCGGACCAAAACCTTGCGCCCAGGACGAATCCGCCATCAGGGAAAGTGCGCCGCAGGTGAGTCCGTGAAAAGCGCCGCTGCAATACAGCAGGCCCGATCTGCCGGTATGCGCTCGCGCAAATTTAATGACCGTCTCAATACCTTCGCTTCCCGAACTGCAAAAATAGGCCTTCTTCAAGCTCCCGCCAGCCAGGTTGCAGAGCTTTTCGCCGAGCTCGCCGGCCAGGTCAGCCACGTGGCTCTGGAGCATCGCTGGTCCGCAGTTGTCCAACTCATCATGGAGAGCTGCAATGATCTTTGGATGATTGTGCCCCAGATTGTGCACGCAGTACCCGGAAAGAAAGTCAAGAATGCAGTTGCCTTCCGACGTATACAGCTCCGTTCCTACGCATCGGGTATAGCTGACATTCATTTGCAACAGGTCCAGAAGCCGGACCCATTGCGGGTTCACATGGCCGGAATACGAGTTGGAGCCGGTTGCCTTGGATCCAACTTTGCTATAGCCATTGGTTTGAGGAGAGCCTTTTAGGGCTTTCAAGTATCGCCACCGCTCCGCAGCAAGCATATTTGGGGTTGATTCCCGGCTTCAGCTCCGTTCTGCAGCCCATTCGGAATCTATGCTCGTGATTCTTAAATTAAGTCTTAATCTTTTAAGACTCGCTGTCAAGTTGCTGGGCCGGACTCTTAACAAATCCAAACATGGTTGAATGTGAATATGGTTGAATTCAGTACCGGGTTGGAGCAACTGGAGAAGCCTGGAAATGGCCGTCTCGTCGCTTGCTTCCGCGATCATCCTTGTCAGGGCCAGATCCTGAGCCTTGGCCTGCAATGGCGCCCACGGTGGCGGCGATGATGGACCCTAACGTCGTGGCGGTTGATCTGGACGCAGGGCGCGGTTCTTTCCAGTTCGGACGGTCAGCGGGAGCCGCATCGCCGGGCGCATCGACATTAGAAGCAACAGAAGCGGCAGGGGCGTAGACGGACGTATCGGGCGAGGCCTGCAATCGATAAGCCGGCGATTCGGTGATAAGTGATTCCGCGGGACGCGAAATTGATTTTGTCTTTATCCTCTGTGCCCGTGTCCGCTGTTGCCGTCCGGAATGCGCTATTCCCGGGGCGGACCGCACTTGAAGGACGGCTTGCGGAGACCTGCCGGCGTGCGCAAATGCGACGACCACCGCAAAGGTGGTACAGAGAAATCCATAGGCGCCCACCAGTACAAGGCTGGCGGCGAAGCGAGAGATTCTGCCCAGCCACGACGCCTGTTGCGGCTGATTCAAAATGGCGTTGATGCGGTCACTAAGGAGCGAAGCGGAAGCCGCGAAATCAATTCCGATGATCGGGTATTTTCGAGGAAGGCACAGGCGGGCAACACGGGTCAAAGTGTAGGCATAATCGGCGCGGTGTTCCGGACGGGCGGCCACCACAGCCAGGTCGCAAGCCATCTCCCGCTGAATGCGCATTTGTTTTCTTGCCAGCCACACCGCGGGATGAAAGAACAAAAGCCCGCGGATCAGGTCGTTGAAGTCTGACCAGAAATAATCCCGGCGCGCAACGTGGGCCAGTTCATGGCCGAGAATGTCCTCCATTTGGGCGCCTGCGCCAAGCTGCTCGCAAATTGGCGGCAAAAGAATCCGTGGCCGCCACCAATAAACGGTTGCCGGCGAACTTATGCTGGAAATAATCAATAACTCGCATCTCTGCACGCCGAAATTCCGGCTCATTTCCCTGAACAGCTTCGCGAGTTCACTCGAGGGTTCATCCGCTTGCCGCAAGAGAGAGCGGAGCCCAATGCGCTTCCAGATTGCCAGCGCCAGAAGCAGCAGCACTCCGGTTGCATAGAGGCCGGCAAGAATACCCCCCACAATCATCGCCGGGTGTTGAAACCCGGCAGGGAGAACAAATTGGTGCACAGGGAAAGGGGCTTGGTATTCGGCAGCGGGGCTGATGGTCGCGGAATTCCTATAGCTTGGGATAAAGAATGTTCCCAGATATAGCCAGTAGGCCAGCGAGCCAAGCATAAAGACTAGCCATACCGCAAATCTCTGGCCCGGGCCACCGAGCAACCGCGTCAACAGGAGGCACAGAAAATACGCTACGGCAACCTTGAGGAAAAACCCTGCCAAGGCGCCCGCAAACTGAAGATATAAGTCAAGCAGCATGTTGATTTCCCTGCGATGCCGGGTCATCCGGATGCCCTACGCGCCCGGATAATCTCGGGTTTGCATTCGATACTTTCGGATTAAAGTTTCGAGTTCTTCAAGTTCCGCCTCGTCCACGCTTGCCGACTCCAGCAAGTTCACCAATAATTCGGTGGGCGATCCGCCGAAGTGTTGTTCCAGCAGCCGCCGGACTGAGACTTTGCCGACATCTTCACGAGTCACGTTAGGCACGAAAACAAAGACCCGGCCCTGCATGAGGTGGCGCACCAGTCTTTTTTGCTCCATGATGCGAAGCAAAGTCTGAGTTGTTTTGTAGTTGGGCGCGCGAGAGAAGCTGCGGTGCTTGGTGACGTCCTCGACCGTGCCCTGCCCCAGGTCCCAAAGCGCATTCAGAATGCGCAACTCTGCTCTTGTGGGCAATTTCCTGGTAGGTCTGGCAGCCATCTGAGGTCCCGAGGTCTTAAGACCTTAAGTCAAAGTACGTCTTTGCAGAGCCATTGTCAATTACGTTGCCCCAGAGGGGCGACACATGTTCTCTCTGGTCTCCTCGACAGATTGTCCAATTTAGGGGTAAATTTTCCTGGCCGCGTCTTAGTAATACTTGTATAATCAAATTGAGCCGTTTTGCCGGCGTGACCCTGAGCTTGTCGAAGGGGTGGAGCCGGCAGGCGAAACCCTGACCCTGAGCTCGCCGAAGGGGAAGGGTTTCTCGAAGTCTGTGTGATCCGCGAGAACGTTAACTCTCGTGGTCCATTTTTTTCGGTTGGTCTTCGTGTGTCTACCCAAGGCGAAGGAATATGAATCCACAGTCGGCCCGTACGTGGTTGCGCCTGCGTGGCCGGGTGCCCCATCCTTACGCGTTTTTTGCGAAGGTGGGAGACGACGGTGCTTCCAAGCCAACAAAAATGCGGCTTGTCTCAAGGTTTCAGTTTAAAGCGGGTGATGAATCAGCTGAACTGGCTGAGTGCTGAAGGCTGAATGCTTCTCAGGTCGTCATCAGCAAGAGTCAGGGCGTCAGGAACAACGCTCAGGGCGTCAGAAATATCTCGCAGGGCGTCATAACCGGACCTCAGGGCGTCAGAAATCGGCCTCAAGGCGTCAGAAACAACG
>DATMMY010000312.1:0-4583 GCA_035569515.1 Candidatus Solibacter sp.
CACAGCCGGCGGGGCTGCCTTTTCAACAACGTGAGGCTTTTCAACAGGCGCAACCGGAGGAACTTTGCTGACCGGAGGAGCGACCATTGGAGGCTCTTCGGGCACTACTGGAGGCGCAACTACGGGAGGTTTCGGGGCTACCGCGACCAGTTTTTCCTGGACTGCGGGCGGAGCAGCAGCAACCACCGGAGGCCGAGGTGGAGCAGTGATCGCAGGACGCGACGAAACTGGTGGATGGTGCTGCTGCATTTCTTTCTCCTTCAGCAGCTTGAGCACATCCCCAGGCTTGGAAATTTTAGAGAGATCGATTTTGGGTTTGATCTCTCCGGGAGCAGTTTTCTCCCTGGAAACGGCAGAGCTAGACTTGGTCGTAAAATACCTTCTTATCTTTTCCGCTTCGTCAACTTCGACGGAGCTGGAATGCGTCTTTTTTTCTGTTACGCCAACTTCCAACAAGATATCCAGGATGGCTTTGCTCTTTACTTCAAGCTCCCGGGCCAGATCATTGATTCGAATCTTCATCCGCTCTGCTTTTCCTCCAAGTATCCGTTACGCGATCATGATGACCTCACGGTTTCCCTTTTTTATCTTAAGAATCACAATTCTTCACCCGGCTCTTTGCCTGGTTTGGTTATCTCTGGTTCCACAGTGTCTTTCTGCGAAATCTGTTCCTGTTCACCGTGGCTGTGGACTTCAGCCGCATCGGCAGACGGAGCATTCTCACCACCTGCCAGGCCCTCAGCTTGGTGGGCCGGACCGGTCTCAACCGCTTCAGCGTCCTCTGATTTTTCCTGCGGCTGCAATTCTGCGCTGGCGCCGGTAGCTTCAGGTGCTGCCGCCGAATCCGCGGCTTCCGCTGAATCCACATCCGCCACGGCTTCACCCTCCGCAGGTGCAGCCTGGCCGGCATCAAGACTGGAGAAATAATTATTCACCGCCACGCTGATTTTTTCCACAGTTTTAGTGCCTATGCCGGGCAATTCTTCCAGCTGCTCCGGAGTCATGTCGGCCAGGGCTTCCACCGTGGTTATGCCCGCTTCGTTCAGTTTCTGGATCAACGCCTCGCCCAGATCGGCAACGCGATCCAACGGCGTGGACGACTGATTCACCAGGGAAGCCATCTGCTGCTCCACCTCCTGGCGCTTTTCTTCTTCGCTCTTGATATCAATCTTCCAGCCCAGCAGCTTGGCGGCCAGGCGGACATTTTGTCCTTTTTTACCGATGGCCAGCGAGAGCTGGCTGTCATCCACCACAACTTCCAGGTGCTTGTCGCCGGTTTCGAGCACGGTGACGCGACTCACCTTGGCCGGCTGCAGGGCCTTTTCCGCAAAGGTCACGGCATCTTCGTGATACTCGATGATGTCGATTTTCTCGCCGCGCAGCTCGCGGATGATGGACTGCACCCTCATGCCCTTCATGCCTACGCAGGCGCCTACTGCGTCCACGTCTTTGTCCTTGGACATTACTGCGATCTTGGTCCGCTCACCCGCTTCACGGGCAATGGCCCTGATGCCTACGGTGCCGTCGTAGATTTCCGGGACCTCGGTCTGGAAGAGGTTCTGTACCAGCTCTGGAGCGGCGCGGGAAACGATGACCGCCGGGCCTTTGGAGTTCTTGTCCACCCGCACCAGCACCACGCGCACCCGCTCGCCCATGGCAAAAGATTCCAGGCGCGACTGTTCTTTCTTTGGCATGCGCGCTTCGGCCTTGCCGATATCGAAAATTACCTCGGGGCCTTCAATGCGCTTGACCGTGGCGTTGAGGATCTCGCCGACGCGCCCGATATATTCGTTGTAAACCGTATCGCGCTCCGCTTCGCGGACCTTTTGAAAGATGATCTGCTTGGCGATTTGCGCGGAGATGCGTCCCAGTCCTTCTGTGGACTTCAGGAAGCGTACCTCGCCGCCGATCTCGGCGTTCTCGTCAATTTTCTTGGCATCTTCGAGCGATATTTCCAGTTGGGGATCTTCAATATCGTCATCGGACGGAAGAATGCTCTTCACCGCGTACACACGGATATTGCCGCTGTCTTTGTCCAGCTCGCCCTTGAGGTTCTCCTGGCTCTTTTCCTTCTTGCGAGTGGCCGCAACAATGGCGTCCTCCACCGCGCTCACCACAATTTGCGGATCGATTCCCTTTTCGCGGCTCAGCGCATCAATGACGTTATAAATCTCGCTCGCCATAATTTTCCTTAAAATGCTTGTCCCTAAAATTCCGGTACTACATTGGCCTTTTCGATATTGGCCAGATCAATTTCCACCATTTTGCCGGGCTGGGGATGTCCGGGTTTCGGTTTCTTCCCGGAAGTCAATTCCAGCGCCAGCCTGTCGTCTTGAAAGCTCTGCAACCTGCCTTCAAAATGCCGGTTACCGTTCACCGGCTCCCGTGTCATGACCTTGATTCTGCTCCCGGTGAACCGGACGTAATCCTGAGGCCGCAGCAGTTTGCGGTCCAGTCCCGGCGACGAAACTTCCAGCATGTAGGAGCTGCCGGGAACGGCATCCTCTACATCCAGAATCGTCGAAACCTCGCGGCTGACGTTGGCACAATCTTCGTGGGTAACGCCTTCCGGCTTATCAATTGTGATCTTTAGAGTCCGGGCCTTGCCTCCGCCACGCAACTCCACTTCAACAACTTCAACTCCGTGCGTAGCGGCCACCCGCCCAACGACATCGCGAATTTTATTGAGTTCCGCTGCCATTCCACCTTGAGCCATTCAGGAGCCGTTGAGCAGGCATCCGGACCTGCCGGCAATCCCAATTCCGCAATGACACAAGGGAAAAGCTGACAAACTAAACCGCACCCAAAAAGAAAGTGGGCCTCTCGCCCACTGGTACGTTCACCCGGATTTGGGACCTTACAAACCCACTCAAACCCCTGACAGAGGTCTAAGCCGAAACCAGTTACAACAACTTATAATACGCGCATTTACCCCAAAATACAACGCTGGTACATTTGCGAAAGTACGCAAAATCACAGGCTTTTAACGTGCCAAACTCCCCGGCTGTACTATTATCCCAGTGCCAGCTTCCCCGGTAATACCCAATGCCAAAGGGAAGTTGATTTGGGTCACGTCTATATTGCTGGGACAGGCGAGATTTTAGGCGAATCCGCGAAAGGCTGGGGGTTTCGGAAAACCGAAATCCATCGGAAAAAATGCCGTTTTTAGACGGTTCAAATGGGCCAAAAACCCCGCCCAAAGCCGGATTTGTTCTAAAAGTAGAACATTAATAATTTCTATGGTGAGTTGAATGAATTTCATCTTAGAGTCTGATACTCAGTTGCGTAGCTTCCTTGTGGAAAGCGTATTCACTAACGTTCTGTGAAATGCCCGAGAAAGAGTAAGGACAGGGCCTCTCCGAGACTTCAAACGGAGTCTACAGATCTGTTGCAAGGAGAAAGTATGCCGACAGTCGTGCCGATTCAACAGCGGGCGCAGCAATATGTAGTAATCTCTCCCGAAGGAAATCAAATCGAGATTCCCAAAGAGTTATTTGGCGCCCTCTCCGATTTCCTGCAAGGAAACGTGAAACCTACCGGCTCAGTAACCATTCAGTTCAGGAATGGTGGAGTCGCAGGGCTGGAAGCCATGATCAAGAAGATTTACAAATAATAAGATCGAACGTAAACTTCTTTAAGAAATGTTCGATTAGGGGTGCTCTTAACATAGGGTTCATTAATAGTTAAGAAATACTAACCAAAAGATGAGGGCACCGATTTCTGTTCCTGGTTTCCGGAAGCAATGAACATTTTGGCTTATGAGGGCATAACCCCTCGCCGGTCGCATTTTGATTTTTGAAAAGCCTCCGGGAATGCATCCTGAGAATGCAGGTTTTTTATGGCTGAGACCAGAATTTATCTCGCTGATTTGCAGGCGCAAAATGATAGTCAGACAACGGTTGAGCGTGCAACGCCCGACAAATTGAATGCGGCTGCTCCCGCAGCGATAGACCTCCAGGGAAAGTGTATGGCGGTGTCTCCGGATGGCTCTAATATTCCTCTTCCCAGAGAGTTGTTCGTAGCTCTTTCGGATTTCATGCAATCGCGCAAGTGTCCCGGCTCAATCACCATACAGTTCCGCAACGGGGAAATTACCTGTGTGGAAGCGGTGGCGAAAAAGACATTCCGCAACGCTTAGGCACTGTGCGGACAATAGCCCGATATACCAGGGGCCCCGATTTTTAGTTCCCGGAGAAGTTTCCGGTTTCAACCAAGAATTCGGCCCAGAGAGTTCTCTCTCTGGGCCTTTTTGTTTTGCGGTGAAAGGTGAACGATCAAAGATGCGCAATGCCACTCGACTGCGCTAAGCGGCGCCAACCAGCGCCGCCTTCCACCGCAAATCAGC
Organism: Candidatus Solibacter sp.; assembly: GCA_035569515.1. Lineage (GTDB taxonomy): Bacteria > Acidobacteriota > Terriglobia > Terriglobales > Acidobacteriaceae > Angelobacter. The sequence continues at coordinate 4,346 of DATMMY010000312.1, forward strand.
TCCCTGCAGGGGAGAGAAAGAAGGAACAAGTCATGTCTGCACCCGCGCCCAAACTGTTATTGAAGAAAGTGCCGGCAGAACTAGGTGGCAATACTTTCTTGAAGAAAGCTCCCGAAGAACGGACCCGTAACATCAATGTGCTCCTGGTCGCCGGCGTCTCGGCGGCGGTCCACATTGCTCTGGGCGTGCTCCTGGCTCCGTTGTTTGCGATCGCATTTCTGGCCGCCAAGACCCCGTC
>DATMMY010000313.1:0-4628 GCA_035569515.1 Candidatus Solibacter sp.
CGAGCAACGACTTAGGACCGGTAAAGCTGGCTTCGCCAAAAATCAGCTCAAGATTTGCCGTCGTTTCGATGCGCCGCTGGTCGCCGCTGCGAAAACTGTTCACGATATCGCGCTTGCGCTGCCGGACGCGTTCCATGTCGACGCGGATATCCCCGGTGCGAACGCCATAGTCGGAGCCTCGCCGCGCGAGATAAGCCACGCGCCCGCTGGCGACCATGGTTTTTGTTGGTGTGCAACCTTCATTCACGCAGGTTCCGCCCACATGCTCGCGTTCGATCAGCGCCGTTCGAAGGCCGGCGCGCGCCAGCGCCATACACAACGGAGTTCCACCCTGGCCTGAACCTATAACAATCGCCTGGTACTGATCGAGCGTATTCATCAACAGGCTCCTTCGGCTCGGAAAATCTTATGCCGTCCGAACGTTGGATGCGCGAAGCGCGCGATTAGAGCGGTTCCACAGTTGCTATATCCCGAGCTCTGGTGGAAGAACGGCCTTTTAGGGTGTGTTAAGAGCGCAAAACAAAAGGGCGTTACAGCGTGCGGGAAAATTCGATTCTTGCCCGCTGCTTTGAAAGGGCACAGCCTGTCCTAGCGGACGATGACCATAAACCCGATCGGATTGCCCTGAGCGTCTCCTTTGAGAGAGATGGACTGCTCGTTAAACACCTTCTTGCCATTTTCTAATGTCAGGGAATAGTCAATCCATGAACCACAAAGTCCACCAGAATCGGCAATGGCTCTGGCGCTTTCAGCAACTCCAATGCGGCGGCAATGACTTGGTGTTGCAGGTCCGGCTGGTTCGGTCTGCCCAGCGGGTATCCAAATGGAAATGGCACAAACAGCGTCCTGGGCGGCCTGACTTTTTCCGTTACTTCCCGCAGCAAGGATATGCCCACTGTGGGAATTCCGGCCTTTTCGATTGTGCTCGCGATCAGTCCCACGGACTGGTTGCACATGGGTCAAACCGGCAGAAGAAAAGCTGTGTCTACCTCATCTTTGCGAAGCAAACTGGCTACTGCCGGCGCGGTTTCGGAAATCAGCCGTGCTGGGGCAGTGATAGAGCCCATAAGGCTGAAATGCCGATGATTGAGTGCGCCTGCTGTCCCGCGTGATACCAGCTCACGGAAGCGGTCGAGAGGGAAGACAAGGTTCCTGTCCTGGAGCGCTCCTGTCTGATCGAAGGCCGAGCTGCGATGCGCAATCTTCAATTGGCTGACGTCCACGTCCGCAGGCAGCTCGCGGAAGGAAGAATCTCCGCCGCGGATATTGTCGTCGAAGGCCGGTTGCTCGGGGAGATGCAGCGCAGCCGTGGTGACCAGTGCGATCTTTGATTCGGACAGACGTTTATCCAGACTAGCGCCAGGACGCCAGTCCTCGGAGTGGAACCGGTAGGCCTTCATGAAGATACGGTGAGGGAGCGACAGATCTTCAATGCGCGCCACGCGGTCTCCTGCCCAGTACTATAAAAACGCTCTATAAAAACGCTTTATTTCTGAATTTCAACGCCGCGCCAGAAGGCAAGATGTCCTTGAATGTGGGCGGCCTCTGGTTTTGGTTCTTGATACGCCCATGCGGCGTCCGGGTTTTCCTTGCCGTCCACCGCGAGCGTGAAGTAACTGGCAGTCCCTTTCCAGGGGCAGACGCTGGTGGTCGGGCTGGATTTCAAAAATTCTCGCTTGATGGATTGTGGTGGAAAATAGGTGTATCCGTCCACGGTCTGGGTGTTGTCGGATTCAGCGATGATTTTACCGTTCCAGGTTGCGCGCGCCATTATTGATAGAGATTAGGCCGGGGCCGGGAAAGTTGCAAATTTTGACGCTAGACGCGCCCACAGCTGAATTGACCTGCCATCCGTTTATGCCCAGAAGGGGGCGGTCTGTGGGGACCAGAGGTCTGATTTTTCGAAACGCACAACATCCGTCGGAAAATAGTTCCAGCACGAGGTCCCTCCGCTGGACGTCCTCACGAGAGCAAGGCTGTTTGGCTGAATGCTGACCGCTGATTGCTGATTGCTTTTCTGTTAACCAAATTCTCCTTCATCCGTTAAATGCACAGATAAGCCGGAGGATTTAGCCGCCGGCTCCGGAGAAGACGATATGGAGAAACGAACAGAAGGTTGGTTTTCATGGAGAGCGGCAGCGTGGGCCGTACTAGTGCTTGTTTTACTCCCTGCCAGTTTGGTTGCGGCCCAATCCAGGCCGCCGCGTTCTGGTCCCGTAGCTGGTTCCGCCGCAAGCAGCGATCAGGATGTAGCGGCAACGCGGCTGCAGTTGCTCAAGCTGTTGCGGGTGAGCCCCAGGCTGACCACGGTGGTGGCGCGTGACCCTTCGTTGCTGGCCGATCATGAGTACGTGAGTCGTAATAACCCGGAGCTGGCCCAGTTTTTGCAAGATCACCCCGAGATCGCGCGCAATCCGGAGTTCTACCTGTTTGCCAATGCTGGCGAGGGCAATCATGAATTGGAGTCCGAGCAGTACGAACTTCGTTTCGAGCGGGCGGTCTGGCCGGAACTGAGCCAGCGGGAGCGGCAGGAGATCAGGCGGGAGCATCACGACAACTCGCGCGATCTGATCCCTTTTATGGTCTTTGTCTTCATATTGGGGGCAATCCTGTGGCTGACGCGGGTCTTCCTGCAAAACCGGCGCTGGGGAAAGATCTTCAAGGTCCAGACGGACACCTACAGCAAGCTGCTGGAGAAGTTCAGCACCAACGAGGAACTGCTCGCCTATGTGCGCTCCGATGCCGGCAAGCGTTTTCTGGAATCGGCATCCATGCCCCTGAACACGGATTCGCCGGCTCAGATGGGCGGACTGGTATCGCGAGTAATCGGCAGCCTGCAACTGGGCATTCTCCTGACCCTGGTGGGGATTGGGCTGATAGCGCTGCGTAGCCACCTTGAGGATCCAGTTCCACTGTTGGTTTTTGGGACGCTGGCACTCATGCTGGGCGTGGGATTTATCATCTCATCGGGTGTTTCGTTTGCGCTGGGGCGCCATTTGAAGCTGCTGCCCACCAGCAATTCGAAGTCCAATTCGGAGAGCAATTCGAAGAGCAATTCGTCGTCCGGCGACGCTCCGTGGGCTGAATCCGCTGGAAGCACTGGAACAGACAAGTCCTGAGTCGCTTCCGGGAGATGAAAGCAAATAGCTATGGCTTGGGATTATGCGATTCCGCAAACAGGCGCCGCCGGGAAGGCCGCAAGCGCCGGGGTGCTCATGGACGACGAGGCCTTTAACGGCTTTCACCAGCGTACCGCCCGCCCGCTGTGGTCCTACCTGGCGCGTGTCTCCGGCAGCGGCAGTATGGCGGACGATCTGCTTCAGGAAAGTTATCTTCGGTTCCTTTGCGCCGGGAACCTCCGCGAGGATGAAGAGTCCCGGCGGCGCTACCTTTTCCGCATCGCCAGCAATCTCCTGCGGGATCATTGGCGGCGTCCGGTGGTGGCGGCGTTGGATGAGCTCCCTGAGTCTTTATTTGCCGCGCCCGAGGGGCGCGACTCTGAGCGCATTGATTCGCAGGCAATCCTGGGACCGGCGCTGGCGCAGATGAAGCCCAGGGAGCGTCAGCTATTGTGGCTGGCCTATGCGGAAGGCTCAACCCATCGCGAGATAGCTGAGATAACGGGGCTGGGTGCGGCCAGCATCCGCCTTCTGCTGTTTCGCGCCCGGCGCAAGATGGCCCGCCTGCTGCGCCAGCAGACGCTCGCCAAAGGGAGAAACAAATGAAGTACTTCTGTTCCCGGCAGGAACAAGTTGCCACGGAGTTGCGCCAGGGTAGGTTACCCGATCTTTGGGACGACGCCCTGCGCACCCACGTTGCCGGCTGCCAGTTTTGCAGTGATCTGGTGCTGGTGGCCCAGGCCCTGCAGCAGGACCGGATGCAGACCGTGCAGACGGCGCAGGTCGTCTCTGCGGGCGCGCTTTGGTGGCGCGCCCAGGTGCGTCTCCGGAATGGCGCGATGGAGCGTGTAACCAGGCCCATCGCCCTGGCAGAGAAATTCGCGCTGATTATCTCGGCTGCGGCGGTCTTGGCGGTAATTATGTGGAAGCACAGCCAACTTCTTGGCTGGCTACTGTCGCTGGCCGATCCGCCGCACCCCACTGCATTACCGGCAGGATCTTCATTGATCGATGGTTGGACAACCCTGTTGATGGCCGCCGGCCTGGGAACAGTGGCGCTATGCGCAGCCCTGGCCATGTATCTAATGAGAGAGGAAGAATAAAAGGGAGAGCAGGAACTAAGAAGGTGGGAGGAGGTGGGTCATTTTGCGTGAAGACCTGTATCAGCCCCAACCATCCCTTGGGTGGGATGGTCCGAGACAGAGACTCTCGGTACCGCATTCGGCGAAGTAATGAATGAAGAACAAAAATAAATTGAGATTTTAAATCCACTCTCACTAAGTACTTTCGAACTTCCTCAATGAAGACAGCAGGTATTCCGCGCATTTTTGAAGGTTTCCTTAGCGTCCTTTGCGACCGTTGCGGTGAAAAAGGTCTTTGCATGGAGTCATGGCAATTGCAAAAGACTGAAATGCCCAGAACCCACGAAAAGGGCTGAATGCCGAGTGCCAACTGCTAATTGCTCCTAATTGCTCCCCCGCCCTTTACAGCCATGCTCCTGCGTGTTAC
>DATMMY010000314.1:0-3900 GCA_035569515.1 Candidatus Solibacter sp.
CGGGCTGTTTCTCGCGTAATGCCGGGCGGAGCGGGAACAAACTGGTTCAGCTGGTCAAAAATCTTTACTCGTTCCTCGGTATTGGTTCGAGTAAAAAGATTGAGCAAGGTAAAAGCATCGCGTTTGCGGACCTCGCGCAGAATTGTTTCTATGACGCTCCCGCGCGTTTCAGGATCTAATTGGCTGTCCAGAGACAGCTTCGTAACCGCCTCCTTGAATTCGGGGGTGGCATCCTGGAAATAGGGTGGAGTGAGGGTGCCATCAGGAGAAATTTTTGCGGCGTTGCCGGCGGGCACAAGCGACTGCATCCAGGAATGCTGGAGTTGTACCCATCCTGCGGAAACGGTAAGCTCGCCGCTACCGTCATGCTCAACTCTTAGCGTATATTCGCATCCCAGATCCACGGCGCGCGCAGAAGGCGTATCCACAACAAAAAGGCCGGGCGGAGCGGATATACGGGCATGAATGCTGCCGTACCGCATTACAAAGCGCTGGCGATGGGCGCGGCTTTCCGCCAGGCTCAATTGGCTTCCGGGCTGAATCTCCATCTCGCCAATCGTAGTGCGCAGATGGATAGAGGATGTACCGTCGGTAGAGAGCCACGCTCCCGCTTCAATCCGGCCACCGGTGAATGCTTTTCCGGCCAACTCGGGGGTTCCTGTAGCGCTTTCGGCTTCCCACACTCCAGGTTGAAAGTGGGGCCTGAATGTGATCCACAAGGCAGAGGCAATGATGGCACTTGTCGCCACCGCCATGGGCACTGCCCAACGCTTCCATCGAGCGAACCGGTTTTGCCCAGGCGAAAGCCGGGTAATCTGCGCGAAGTCCGGACGCCGTTCGGTCATGCGCATAGGGGCTAGCAATTGCTCTAATTCAACGACCTCGTGGTCTGGTTCGCCCCTTCGATCCCATAGATATTGTTCGTTCATCTTTGCAACCTCTTTTGCAGTGCTTCCCGCAACAACTCCATGCCACGATGGAGGTTCACCCGTACCGATCCATGACTCAGGCCTGTGCGAGCGGCAATTTCTGGCCCGGTCATGCCCTCAACCAGCCGAAGCACAAGCGTTTCGCGGTAGGCTTCAGGAAGCCCCTGGATGATCCTGAGCACGACTTGAGCGTCAAGCTCGGAAATCTGGCTGGGAGCGTTGCCGGGCATGTCTTCCGGGAGCTCCACCAACTGGGTGCCGCGCCGGTGAAAGTCCGAGGCGCAGTGGCGCGCGATGGAGGCGATCCATCCTCCGAAAGCCGAGGGATCGCGCAGGCCTTTCAGCTTGCGCAAAGCCAGGAGGAATACCTCCTGAACCAAATCTTCAGCGTCGCCGGATGGTGTTCGGGCCAGCAGGACTCCGTGTACCAAACGCATGTAGCGTGCGTATAACTCGCCAAATGCAGCCATATTGCCACTCTGCGCTGCCATGACCAGTTCACGAGCCTCAGCCGCGGTGTTTTCTGCTTCGGAATCGGCTGAGATCATCATGCAAGCTGTTTTTTGTCCAAAGACGCAAGAAACGTAACAGGTGTTAACGGCATTTCAAGAAATTTTCTCAAGATCTTCTTGTTAACAGGAACGAATGGTTCGCATCCTTAATGACGATCCAAGAGAACTTTGGAAGGAGCCAGGCTAATGAAAACATATGTTGAGCGAATGGTGAATTCTCTGATTGCAGTATTGATCGCCATGTCCATGTTAATCCCTCTGACAGCGACAGCCAGTGGGCCGCCTCCCACTCCGCCTCCGCCCCCGAATGTCAGCACAGTTGGGATCATCAGTGGACCGAATGAACCCGGGGACCGCCTCACATTCTCCGGCCAGGTATTTGCGCCCGACGGGGTCACGCCCGTCGCCAACGTCATCGTCTATGCCTATCAGACAGATGCTACTGGCCAGTATCATTCCGATCCTGATACGCGCATAGCGCGGCTTCATGGCTGGGCGAAGACCGATGCGCAGGGACACTACGAATTCCACACTATCCGGCCCGGGCCGTATCCCTCGCGTAGCGTTGCCGCCCACATTCATTTTCACGTCTGGGGTTCAGGCTATCCGCTGCAATGGACTCCCGAATTGATGTTCGCCGGCGACCCGCTGATCAAGCCTGATCAGGTTCAGGCGTCCGCTGCCCTGGGTAAGTTCGCCAACGTGCAGCAGCTCACCAAGGCCGCCGACGGAGCGTTGCGTTGCACTTTTAATATTCGCCTCAGCGCGGTGACGAACTATCCTTAGCCGGGCCGAGCATTAACTGACGCATTACTGTCATCAGACCATTTATCTTGGAGCAGTGTCAGACCCACGCTCAAAGCTCGATCTGCCCAGAAGCGATGCCATCGTGGTTGGCTCTGGGCCGAATGGGCTCTCGGCGGCCATCCGCATGGCGCAGGCGGGATTGTCGGTGCTGGTGCTGGAAGCAGCCGAGACTCCCGGCGGAGGCGTTCGTTCCAAAGAGCTGACCCTGCCCGGCTATCTTCATGATGTTTGCTCTTCTGTCTATCCTCTTACGGTCTGTTCGCCCTTCCTGCGCATTTTGCCTTTAAAAAATCACGGATTGGAGTGGGTGTTTCCAACCGTGGCGCTGGCGCATCCATTCGAAGACGGCTCGGCTGCAAAGCTAACCACCTCGATTGATGAAACTGCGCGCAGTCTCGGACAGGATGGAGAGAGCTATCGGCGGCTGATGCAGGATTTTGTCGCGCGAGCGGAACTGCTGTTTGGAGATCTGCTCGCTCCACCGCGATTTCCGCGACATCCCCTTAGCTTTGCCAGATTTGGTCTGAAGGCCATCCGCTCTGCACGGGCTTTGGCGTCTTCGTATTTCAAGACTGATCACGCCCGGGCGTTCTTTGCTGGAGCGTCTGCCCATTCCATGCTGCCGCTGGAGAACCTCTCCACCGGCGGGGTCGGGCTCATGCTCTGCATCAGCGCTCATGCTGTAGGGTGGCCGCTCGTCCGGGGAGGAGCGCAGCAGCTCACCAATGCCCTGGTTACTTATCTTCAATCTTTGGGAGGTCAGGTCATTTGCAACTGTCCGGTTGACTCGCTCGACCAATTACCGCCAGCCTGCACAGTGCTGCTGGACGTCACTCCCAGACAACTCCTCAAAATAGCAGGCAATCGCCTGCCGGATTCCTATCGGCGCAAGCTTGGCCGCTACCGCTATGGACTGGGAGCATTCAAACTGGATTGGGCGTTGCGCGAGCCGATTCCCTGGACGGCTTCCGAATGCCGCCAGGCTGGCACTCTTCATTTAGGAGCATCGTTCGCGGAGATCTGCGAGTCAGAGCGCCGATCGTGGCAGGGGAAGACTTCCGAGCGCCCTTTTGTGTTGCTCTCTCAACCCAGCATTTTTGATTCATCAAGGGCGCCCACGGGGCGGCATACTGCGTGGGCTTATTGCCATGTTCCCCACGGATGCACCGAAGATATGACGGAACACATAGAAGCCCAGGTCGAGCGCTTTGCTCCCGGCTTTCGCGACTGCATTCTGGCGCGTTCGGTTCTGAGCCCACTGGATTTTGAGCGGCACAATCCTAATCTGATCGGTGGCGATATCGCCGGCGGCGCACAAACGCTGAGCCAGCTTTTCCTTCGTCCCACGGCGGGCTTGTACCGGACACCTCTGCCACGGCTCCTCCTGTGTTCTGCTTCCACTCCTCCCGGGGCTGGAGTACACGGCATGTGCGGTTACTTTGCGGCTGAAGCGGCATTAGCTGCCCCGTTAAAGGGATACCGGCCAAACGCTATTTAGGTTGGATATGACTCTTAAGTCTGCTTATTGAGTGAAGTGACGTCTGTTGAATGTGGCCGCTGCGCTGCCCCGTTCGAACGCCAGCATCAAGAATCATCGCCATCGGTCAGTTGGTGCCTTGAGAGTTTTGCGGGCAGCCTGCAAATCACGATGC
>DATMMY010000315.1:0-5481 GCA_035569515.1 Candidatus Solibacter sp.
ATTGGGGTCGGTAACCGGTAAGCGGCTGTGTATCCTGGGAACAAAATCGGAGCCATCGAGCCTGTGACTCTGAAAGAAAATTTGAGACACGTACGGACCGATCTCCGCATCGACAAACGGAAAACGGAAAAGGTTCTGTGCCGTTACCGGCTTGGGGCCGCCAAAGTCGGACAGCTTGTTCATGTCTGCGACCGCCTGGCCGATCAACGGATTGGAGCCATAGTTGATGAAGGGAACATCGCTTACGTAGTTTTCCCAATACAGCTCCACCATTTCAGCCGCTCCGCCGGCGCTGGCAACTGACGGAGGAACGAACTTTGATCTTGCCGCCGGAGAATCGATTCCTTCCATCTGAAACTGCAAGGGGCTCAGAGGACCAGCCAACTTTCCCGGTCCACCTGCTGGTACGGCATCAAAGGCCGCCTGCGTGCCGGCCTTCAACGCATTCAGGAGAGCGAGATACGCGCTGGGAACCACCAAACCGTTCGCATCGTGCGGCAAGGTCTTGGAGAAATTGCCGGCGAAGGCCTGATCTTTGTATCGTTCTTCATCACCGTTAGTATGGTGAGGGAAAGCGGTTTCCAGTTCCCTGGCCGCTGCACGCGCAGCGTCCTCTCGAATATCTTCAAGCTGCCGTGCCCGGCTATCAGGATCCTTAACGTTGAATGGAGCAACTTCTTTGGCGTCTGCTGTTGGAGCAAGAGTGCCCGGAACCAGGGCGCCTGCGGTCAGCGCTGCCGCGCCCAATCCTGCGGTCTTCAGGAAACCGCGCCTGCTGGTTCCTGCGGCCAATTGAACGTCATTTTCCGGCGAGATAATGGGGGGAACAACTTTCTCAGCTTTCATTTGGACTGCCTCCTGGACGAAGTCGTGGTCATAAAGTTGACCGGAGAGATCAAAACACTTCCATCGCCCGCTAACATCAACGGCGAGTTAAAAACCTGCGAATTTATGGTTGCCGGCATTTCCCACAATATGGGAGCCGACACGGCCGGACATGGCTGTACTGTGTCCTCTGCCGGAGGGAGCAGCATCGCTTATCAGGGACTCATTGGATAGTGAGCAGTTTAGAGTTTTCGTTTCAAATTGGAACGGCGTTTGCGCGAAAAAATAGAGAAATGTGAATTCTATAGACGATAGGGACTAGGTCCAATCAGAAAATATGTTAGGAATTGTCAATTTGATTCCCGTTTTGGAAGGCGGCTTGAGTTCCCAATAACTTAACGAGTTCGAGGTTGCGTGCATAACGATCAATCCAAGCCCCGGAGGGCGTAATTATTGAGCCCAGCACAGCCTGCGCTCGAACACAGCGAAGAGTAAATGTTTTTGTTTCACTACACCTTCTACCCCTTTGTCATCAAATCAAGGCCGTTCTTTGGCCGAAGAATCCCCACGCTCTCTCACGCGACGACATGGGCGAGGTCCCACGATGGCTTTTCAGAATACTGCTCCTGGCAAGAGACCATGTAACGTCTTGCCTGAAAGAGCTTTTTTCAGCAGCCTGTTAAGCCGTTGAGATAACACTTTTGAGGAACGCAGGTGTCAAGCCGCTGACGAGCCGGGATCATCGTCCTTTTTGTCGGTGCTGAGCAACTGGTCGGCCAGTTTCAGGTAACGCTTGAACGTGCCGGTGTCGTCATTCTTAATTTCGTCGTGGTCCTGAGCGACGGTGCCGGTCTCTGCGCTTTTCTGGATGGACGATGTATGCAGGAAATCAGGAAGATATTTTGTTTCGTTTGACAACTTCTGTTCCTTCTCCAGTCCGGCCGTACTGGACGTAAAGTCGATTCTGATGAGTCTATTGGAGACGGAGGTTTTGGGCAAGAAATTGGGGACCCTAAAAATCAATATTCTTACCCTAACTTAAGACGCTGACACACAGCCCAGCAAAGCCGCAAAAATGAATCGCAGATTGCCAAAATTATTGAAAAACACCAACTCGTTTTCTCTTCAGCATGCAAGAATTCAGGATGCACGCGTTCTCTGCACGGAGGCGCAGCGGGCTCATGAGACTCGGAACAGAGGACAAAACCAAGGTAAAGTGGGCGATTGGACTTCTCTCGGTTGCCATTGCAGTAGCGATTGGCAACTTTGGCTTTGGCCAAAGATTTTCCACTCCGGTCCATGCTGCTTCCGTAAGAACTCCTCTTGATAGTTGAATTTTCGTGGTGTTTGCTCCGCATCCTCTAACAGCACAGGTATTACCTGGCAGACAGGAACTGCTCAACCTCTCGCACGAATCCTTCCGGCTCTTCATAAAAAGGCAGATGGCCGCTGCGCTCGAAGACCACAAAACGCGACCCGGTAATTGCCTGATGGATCTTGTAGGCGATCAACGGCGCTACGTTCATGTCATACCGGCCAGTGATGACCAGCACCGGAAAGCGGAATTTGCGGATTTCAGGATTGAGGTCAAAACGGTTTACATCGGCGACTACGGCCTGGTTGACTTCTTTTTTAAATACCGAAACGGGCAGATTGTTGACAAAGGCATCTCGCTTCTCGGGCGAGTAAAAGAGCATGGTGAGATACTCGTGAATGCTGGCATCACCGGCGGCTTTGTCGCCCAGGTCGTCCGCATACGTAACTGCCTTCTGCCTGTCGATGGCTTCCGGGAATACGTCGTTGAAAAGAAAAATCGTATCTTTGAACACGGGCGCTGCTGAATCCATGATGAGCAAATGCGAAATATGCTGAGGGTAACGCGCGGCATAGGCCATTGCCAGGAACCCGCCCCATGAGTGCCCGAGAAGGTCAATGCGCTCTGCGCCGAGATGGGCGCGCAGGGCCTCCAGATCGTCAAGCTGGTCTTTGAGGGTAAAAGTCTTTCCGGAGGGTACCGGGGTCGAATGCCCAACGCCGCGCTGATCGTAAAACACCACCCGGCGGTTTTTTGCAAGCGAGTCCCAGGCTGGGGAAAGATGCAGATAAGTGTGGTCAAAACCCGGGCCGCCATTAACGACCACCAGCGGCGCGCCGCTGCCGGAGCCTGAGACCTCGTAGTAAATGGAGACGCCGTTGGCCTCAAACCGCGAGCCATTATCATTGTGGGCGGCGCAGAGCAGACTGCCAAGCAGTACGAGTAGCCCGATGCCAAGTGCTTTTGAAATACACAGTGAGCGTGTCATCCATTCCTCCGCTGTTTTAAGGAACAGACATTGTACAGGGCGATGACCCAAGCAAGTTGCCGCTGATTTCGCAGAAACCGCAGATAGGTGCGTGTATCAGAAGCTCTCTCTAAAAACGAATCGTCATCCCGAACGCCGTCAACGGAGCGCGCGTTCTCTTCAGCGCCCGTAGTAGGCGTGAGGGACCTTGCGTGTGATTGCGTCTTCCAGACGTTCGGAGTCCATCCGCCTATTTCCTGACATTGTTACAGGTCAGCACTGGGAGGCTGAATACTGACCCGCAAAACAACAGGCCCTCCTGCTGATCGCAGGAGGGCCTGTTTGCAAAAGCTGCCTTTTTAACTACTGGGGAGGCTTATTGCTGCTTGGCTGCTGGTTAGGGTTGGGGGGCGGGGCTGCAGGCTGTTCTTGGGTTGGAGCAGCCGGAGAAGCGGCGGCCAGGTCGCCCAGGCCATTCTTTAACAGGCTGATCTCAACACGCCCGCCGCGAATGCGGGTCTGCTTGCCTTCCGTGGCCTGGATGGGCGCATTGCCCATGCCCACCGTGTAGATGCGATATACAGGAACGTTATGGTTCAGAACCAGGTAACGGACCACGCTCTGGGCCATCTGCCGCGAATTCTCGATGGCGGAGGCTCCGCGTCCGGAGGAGAACCCCTGGATTTCAACAATGTAGCCCTTCTGATCTTTCAAGGAAGTGGCCATTCCATCAAGGGCCTCTTTGGCATTCTTGCTGAGGACTGACTGACCCGGACGGAAGCGGATTTCGGCTTGGGTCACCGGTTGATATTGATCAATCTTGGTGACCGCCTGCTCCACCGTGCCGATCCGCGTGGTGGCTTGCTGGGCGGACTGCTGGGCCTGGTTGGCGCGGTTGCCGGCATCCAGAGCATGAGTATCGGCGTCGTTGGCTTTGCTCATGGCCTGGCGGATGCCATCGGTTGCGCGGGTGTCAACGTCGGCGATCATTTTGGCGTTCTTGGCGGTGAGTTCATCCAGCTCATTCACACGGCCGCGAATCGGATCGAGTTGCCGGTTGACATATTTCTTGCGGGCAAAGGGGTTGATCTTTCCCCAGAAACCCTCATGGCGTTCGTATTTCAATGGCTCGTGACCAGTGTCCACCTGCTGTTGATCGGTCTTCTGGGCTTGCCGGGATGGCGCGGGCTGGTCTGATGTGGCGTCTGAGTTCTGTTGAGCTGCTGCAGGCAAAACGAGTGCCGCAGCCAGCGGGAGCGAGAGTAGGTAAGACTTCTTCATTGCGCAAATTCCTCCGAACCGGGTGGTGTTTCATACCATCGGGGGAGCTTAAGACAGGGTAGAAAGCCCCAACCTCGACCGGGCGTGTAACCACGCTTCGCCTTCTTCTTAGTACATTCCTGTTGCCAAACTTATAAATAGAACCTGCGGAGTATTAGCGTTTGTTTTCAGTAAGATGCGGGGACCGATTTCCCCGGGCCTGTCGCGCTGGTGGGTAAATTTTTCTCAATGCCCGGCGACAAAATGTCTTATGATCTTGCCGACACTATTTGGGTAAGTATGGCCGGCATGACGAGCTTGCGCCTGCCCCATCCGAGCTGATTGAGTGAAACGGCGATCTCTGAGACGACGATCTCTGAGAAAGAAGGACCAAGGATTGATGAAAAGGCACGTACCTGCGACATTGCATAATCATTGGACGGCGAAGGCCCTTATTTCGGCGCTCCTCATTCTCTTTTCGGCTTCTCTCTTTTCCGCTTCTCTGGCTGCCCAGGGTGTCCCAGGGGCCCAGGGTGATATTGTGCGCGAGCTGATGCCAAACGATGCGCCCCCTCAGGCCCTCAGGCTCACTCCGGCTGAAAAAGGTCAGGCCGTCAAGCGGCTTGAAGCCGCCCAGAAGCAAGCCACTGGGAAGCGCGCGCAAGAGATAGCGTTTCTTCTGGCGACGCTGGGATCCAATTACAGCAAGAACCGCGACTATCTTGTCCGCGCACTGCACGGCTGCTACCATGCAACCGCCAAAAGCAATTGCGATGAAGAGACCGGCGAATTCCTTGAGGCGTTATACAAGAGCGGCCACGATGAATTGTTACCGGCGCTTTTGGCTGCCTGGGTGACTGATCAGGCCGCGCTATTAGAGCTGCTTGGAGGCTTTTATTCCAATGTCCTGACTGAAAAACCTGCTCAGTTCCTCGATTCGATCCAATCGTTCCCCATGGCCACCCAGAAATCAATCTGCGCTTTGGCCGGAAGCACCGATGGCGGCGGTATGGCGCCAGAAACGCTGCAGCAAGCACGCAAGCAGCTCAAGGCAATTGGGAGCGCAGTCGCGCTGCGCTGTCTGCGCCAGGTTGAAAAGGCGAACGTCCATAGA
>DATMMY010000316.1:0-4697 GCA_035569515.1 Candidatus Solibacter sp.
CCTGCAATTCAAGAACTGTTGCGACGCCTGGTAGATCCGCTCGATCAAGGCAACGCTGCGCTGGGCTTCACGGCCATCACACGCGGGAGCTTCATCTTTCTCCACAGCCCGGATAAAATCTTCAATCGCGCTCTGATGCCCGCGCACATCGTTCACCACTGGTGACGACGCGCTGAGACCTTGATCGCCAGGCTGGCCACTCAGCAAACCTTGATATTGCTTGCGCAGATCGGCAGCAATTATACGGTCATTCTCCAGAATTACCGTTCCTTCCGATCCGGTGATCTCCAACCGGCGCAAATAACCGGGATAGGCAGCGGTTGTGGCCTGCAGAGTCGCCAGCGCGCCATTGGAAAATTCAAGCAAGGCCAGGGCCGTATCTTCGGTCTCAATGGAGTGGAGCATGGTTGCCGTCCGCGCCTGCACCTCGACTACATCACCCAGTAGCCACAACAACAGGTCTACAGTGTGCACGCCCTGGTTCATGAGAGCACCGCCGCCATCCAGTGCCCAGGTCCCACGCCAGCGAGAGCTTTGGTAATACTCCGGGGGCCGATACCATTTCACCCGCGCATCCACCAGCAGAAGCCGGCCAAGGGTTCCATCTTGAATCAACTGCCTCAGCCGCAGGATTTCAGGCTTGAACCTGTCCTGGAAAATCACTCCGAGCTTTACTCCGGCCTTATCGCACGCGGCAATCAGGTCACCTGCTTTTTCGACGCTGATATCAATCGGCTTCTCAACCAGCACATGCAGTCCCTGCGCCGCTGCTGCCGTGCCTTGCCGGGCATGGAGCCCCGAAGGGCTGCCGATGACCACCATCTCCATAGGACGGTGCGCCAGAAAGGCGTTGAAATCCTGATAAGGCGTGCCACCATATTCCCGGCAAAGCCGGCTTACTCTTTCCGGATTGCTCCCGTAGACGGCCGCTATTTCCACGCCGGGAATGGCGATTGCGGCGCGGGCGTGGGTGTCGCTGATGTTCCCGCCGCCAATCAGTCCCACCCGCACGTTCATGCTACAGGGCTGCGGCTTTCTGGAGCTGCTGTTTCATTCCTGCCCAGCTCTGCCTGGTTGACTCCTCGGGTGTTTTGGCTCCACGCCAGTGGGTCTCAAGGCTGACTGCATATTTGTAGCCGTCCCGCTTAAGTGCCCGGAACTGCCCGACCCAGTCAATGATGCCACCGCCCACGGGCGCCCAGTCATAGCCTTTACCATCCGCCTTTTTGTTTGCGTCTTTGCAATGGCAGTGGCCAATCCGGTCCTTGGGTAGAAGGTTGTACCCATCGGGATAGGGCTTCTCGTCCCGAGTAGCCGCATTACCGGGGTCCCAGTTCAACATTAAATAAGGAGACTTTACGGCGTTCAGGACCGCGGCCGCTTCCGCACCAGTGGCCGTATTGCAGGCATGCTCGTTTTCCAGCACAAGAATTATGCCTTTTTTGCCGGCCTTGTTTGCGGCAGCCAGCAATTTCTCGTTGATCGCCGCCCGATACGGGGCCTGGTCCTCAAGGCGCCAAAAATCAAAGCAGCGCACGCGGTCGGTGTTAAAAGCCTTGGCCAATTCGAGGCATCGCTCCAGCACCTCATCCTGCTGGTCAAAGGTGAAGTCGGCCCCGAATTGGTCGCGCTTGGGGCTGTACTTCGATTGCGGCGCTCCCTTCCAGTCAACCTTGAAGAGAGGGCTGGCGATATCTGTGACGCGCAATTTGTACTGCTCCAGGATGCGCCGGGCCTCCTCAATCTCTTTCGAGTCCATGCGAAGCAGGTTCTTGTTCCACATGCCCCGCAGTTCGATCCACTCCATGCCGAATTCACGGGACGCGACTTCGCAGGCATGGCCGAAATCCTGCGTGATCTCATCATTAATTACGGAAACCCTGAAAGGCGATTTCATACCGGCATCCCCAGCTTGTCTTCAAGATATTTTTTGGAGATCACGGCCGATTCCTTCGGCGTTCTCCCCGGGTCTGGCACGCTATCAAGCTCAACGATGGCCCACCCACGGAACTTCACCTTGTGGAGCGCGTTAAACACCGCTGGCAGGTCCACCTGTCCCCGGCCAAGCTCAACAAAACGATAAGACTTCTTGGCCGCGGCGCTGTCCGAAGACCGGTCCGCATCCTTTATATGCAGAAAGAGCAGGCGGTCACCGTATTTTGCAATCGCCTTGGCTGGGTCTCCATTCCCCACAAAGTAGTGAGCAACATCCAACTCCAGCTTGACATAGCGAGGATCGGCAGCCTCAAGGATTTGGTCGAGCTCTTCAGGACGCTCACTGAGCGATCCCCAGTGATTGTGATATCCAAGGGAGACACCCAGGTCGGCAGTCCGTTTGCCGATTTCAGCCAGCAGCCGGCCCAACCGCTTGTAGTCAGAAGAGGTAATGGCGCGGTCCTTAGGACGCTGGTCGGTGACTTGCAGATAGAGGCCGCCAACATCATGGACAAACTTTGCATTGGCGACATGCTTGGCGATCTCGTCGGCCTCCACCGGAGCGTCAATTCGTACTCCGCCGCTGGAAAGTGCAACCATCGCAAGCTTGCTCTTTTGCAGCAGGTCGCGCAGTTGCGATGCGCCGCCGAATTCCTGAACCGCATTGGCCCGCAACTGAATTCCCCGGAAGCCGAGCGCGGCGATGTCTTCAATTGCCTGCCGGTCGTTACCGTTCCAGGTGATGGCTGCGTATCCCAGTCGAATCTCGGAGGGCGCGGGAGAAATCGGCACGTCAAAATACGAGAGATCGATGGGCGGATAAAGAACGGGTGGATAGAGCAAACTGGGCCGCAACGCCGCATGGACGGGAGCAGAGGCAGCCAGCGTGACCGCTGCCACTTTGCCCATACCGTTGAGGAACTCACGACGCGAAATCCGAGATGACATTCGAGCCTCCTTATTGCCGCCACAACCTAAAATGTTGGCGAAAGGCAGCGGAGAGAATCGATAAGATTATCGGGCTGTAATTATAGCCGGGATTGGCCGCAGTTTTAGCCATTGCCGTCAAAATTTCATATGATGAAACAGATTGACATTTTGTACGGGGGAGCAAGAATCAATTTAGCTACGAATTCACGCGAATAAACACGAATTAGAGCGACCCCAAAAGTTGGTGCAGCACTCCAGCTTCAACTCACCACAACTGCTTGCCCCATTCCAGGGTTTCCCGCAACTGTTTTTTCAGGATTTTGCCGCCGGGATTTCTAGGCAGGGTCTCCGAACGTAGCACCAGGAACTGCGGAACCTTGAAGTCAGCAAGGTGCTCTTTTGCGTGTTGAATGATATCGGCGACCCCGGCGGTCGAGCCAGGTTTAAGGACAATGGCCGCGCCGACTTTTTCGCCCATCATTTTGTCGGGCACTCCGACGACTGCCACCTCAAAGACCGCAGGATGGGCCGCCAGAGCGTTCTCGACCTCAACGCAATAGACATTCTCGCCGCCGCGATTCACCATATCTTTTTTGCGATCGACAATTTGAACGAAGCCCTGTTCGTCGAGACGCGCCATGTCGCCGGTCCGTAGCCAGCCGCCGGCAAAGGTTTCGGCGGTTGCTTCGGGCTTGTTCCAGTATCCCTTCACTATATTGGGGCCGCGCATGAGGAGTTCACCTACGCCGCTGCCGGACATCACGCCATCGAGTTTTAAATCTACAACAGGGCAGGCGAAGCCCACGGTCTCCGGCCGCGAGCGCGCGTACTCATGGGGCAGAAAGGTGGCCACGGAGGAACTCTCAGTCAAGCCAAAGCCGTTGCCCACGCGGGCGTTGGGGAAAGCCTCGATGATCCTGCCGACCAAGTCGGGCGCGATGGGCGCGCCTCCATAGCTCACGCGGCTGATGGCGGCGGTCTTGACCTCGCGAAAACTCGGCTGGTTGA
Organism: Candidatus Solibacter sp.; assembly: GCA_035569515.1. Lineage (GTDB taxonomy): Bacteria > Acidobacteriota > Terriglobia > Terriglobales > Acidobacteriaceae > Angelobacter. The sequence goes on from DATMMY010000316.1 coordinate 3,874, forward strand.
TGGCCAGCCAATAGACTGCCGGCACCGATGTGAGCGTATTGATGCGCTCCGCTTCAATCAGTTTCAGGAAGCTTTGGACATTGAACGCGGGCATGATCACCGTGGCGCCGCCACCCTCGCAGGCAACCAGGAACTGGCTATTGCAGCCGGTTACGTGGAAGAGCGGGACTGAGACGAGGGTGCGCGTGCTGCCGTCGAAGGGTAACAGACTCACCCGCCGGCAGTTCTCGATGTTGGAGAGAAATCCCTCGTGCGTGGTCATGGCCCCTTTGGGAAATCCAGTGGTACCGCTCGTATAAAAGATGGCGGCAACATCTTTTTGCTCCAGGTTTTCGACCACGAGGCTATCTCCCTGGGGCAAGGGCTGGCCGGGAAGGAAGGCGTATTTGCTGCCGGAGTCCTTCACAACGTAGTCAATTTCAGATTCCGTAAAGCGTGTGTTCACCGGCACGGCAACAGCCCCGGCCATCTGGATGGCAAAAAACGCAATGCACCAATCGGCCCCGTTGGCCAGACGGATGGCCACGCGGTCCCCCGGTTGAATACCCAACGCACGCAACCCTCCGGCGGTGCGCGCAGCTCGGGCCCATAGGCTGCGATAATTCAGCCGCTCGCCCCCTACTTCGACCACCGCTTCATTGCCGGGCCATTTTTCGACCGTACACCGCAACATCTCCACGAGCGACCGGGGACGGTTTTGATAACGGGCGATGCCGTCTGTCCCGCGCACGATTCCTGATTCGTCAAAAGGATGAATTACGCTGCTCAATAGGCCCCCTGTTTTTCGAAAATTTTTCTTGGATTCGCAATCAGCATGGTCTGCA
>DATMMY010000317.1:0-33533 GCA_035569515.1 Candidatus Solibacter sp.
TTTTTATGGAGGAAGACTGATGTCTACCATCGCCGAACAAGTCCCATTTGGCGCCACGGAGTTTGCTGAAAATCCGGAACCCAGGTGCCCTTGCGTTCTCTTACTCGATACCTCCGGCTCAATGAAGGGCCAGCCAATTACGGAACTAAACCGGGGTCTCACCGCCTTCAGGGATGAATTGGCCTCTGACAGCCTTGCAGCCAAGCGAGTTGAAGTGGCCATCATCACATTTGGACCGGTGCAAGTCCAAAACGATTTTCAGACCGCGGATATCTTTCAACCCGCCACGCTGAAGGCCTCTGGCGAGACGCCCATGGGGGCAGCGATCGAGCAGGCACTCTCGCTCCTGGACCAGCGCAAGAATATCTATCGCACCAATGGCGTGTCCTATTACCGGCCATGGGTCTTCCTGATTACCGACGGCGGTCCGACGGACGCCTGGAAGTCGGCAGCCGAAAAAATACGGGCCGGAGAAGCTGCCAAGAGTTTTTCCTTTTTCGCCGTTGGCGTGGAAGGCGCCAAAATCGATATTCTGAGCCAGATCTCGGTTCGCGAACCAATCCAGTTGAAGCAACTGCGCTTCAATGAGCTCTTTATCTGGCTTTCCAACTCGATGAAGGCCGTGTCACGCTCCAGCGTTGGCGACCAGGTTCCCCTAACCAATCCGACTGTGCCCGATGGCTGGGCCAGCGTATGAGCCTATGAACCTTGGTCGTTGGCGGCATGTCGCAGCTTCGGTCATCGGTACCTCGCACCAGCGAACGGGCGGCGTTTGCCAGGACTCCAATGCCTGCATCGTGCTTCCCGGTTCGCCGGACGGCGATGTGCTGCTGGCTGTGGTTGCCGATGGCGCCGGCAGCGCGAAACAAGCGGAAACGGGCTCGGCGATCGCTTGCCAATCCACCACCGAGTCCGCAACGCTCTATTTGGCCAGACGGCAGCTTGCCCGGATCACGAGGAAGACCGTCGAAAATTGGATCCGGACCTTCCAACATGAGATTTCTCGCACGGCTTCAGCCATGAGCTTGAAGCCACGGGATTACGCCTGCACTCTGCTCGCGGCTCTCATTGCACCAAACCATGCGGTGTTTTTTCAGATAGGAGATGGATCTATCGTGGTGTCCGATGCCGAAGAGCAGAGCTACGGCCACGTTTTCTGGCCGGAGCGTGGTGAATACGAAAACGCCACATTCTTCGCCACAGACCGCGGCTTCGCAGCCAATCTGCGATTCGAGAGTGTGCGCCGCAACGTAGTTGAGTTGGCGATGTTCTCCGATGGCCTGCAGCGCCTGGCGCTCGATTTTCAGAAAACCATGCCCCATGAGCCGTTCTTCCGAGGGATCTTTCCGCCTGTTCGCAAGGCTTCGCCGGAGGATGCCGGCCAGCTTGCCCAAGGCCTGAGCACCTTTCTTGGTTCAGCAAGAGTCAACCAACGTACGGATGACGACAAGACATTGATTCTCGCCACTCGCCTTGGTGAGACCCAGCCGGCGTCTGAGTATGCACATGCGAAATGAGCCTCTGTACACCTCAAGTGGTTCGCCTATCCGGCTTGGGCGAGAGATCGGCCGAGGCGGCGAGGGTATTGTCTACGAGATTGAAGGCCGCGCCGAACAAGTTGCGAAGCTGTATCTCTTACCGGTCGATTCTCAAAAGACCGCCAAGCTTCAAACCATGGTGCTTAAACGGACTGATGCTCTAGCCAGGCTGGCAGCGTGGCCTTCCGACCTCGTCCTAAAAGCGCCGAAGGGCCGCGTAACCGGCCTGCTCATGAGAAAGATCACTGGATTCCGTCCGATTCACGAACTCTATACTCCGAAGAGCCGGCTGCAGGAATTTCCCAGGGCCAACTGGCCTTTTCTCGTGCATGTGGCGGCCAATGTCGCTCGGGCCTTCGCGCTTGTGCACTCCTACGGTGTTGTCATTGGCGACGTGAACCACGGTAACATCCTGGTCAATGATGCCGGAATCACCGCGCTCATCGACTGCGACAGCTACCAGGTCTTCAGCAATGGGCAAAAATTCATCTGCGAGGTTGGGGTTGCGGCCTATACTCCTCCCGAACTTCAGGGAAAGAATCTCGCGAGCGTCCTTCGCACGGAGAACCATGACAACTTTGGTTTAGCCCTGCTGATCTTCCATTTGCTCTTGATGGGACGCCATCCCTTTGCCGGCCGCTTCCTGGGAGCCGGGGAGATGCCCGTGGAACGCGCTATTCGCGAATACCGCTTTGCCTTTTCGGCCAATAGCAAAGCCCTGCAAATGGCCCCTCCCCCCAATTCGCTTCAGTTGTCGGATCTGCCTCTAACCATCGCCAAGTTTTTTGAGCAGGCATTTTCACCAGCCGCGGCGCACGCGGCACGGCCTGATGCGCAACAGTGGATGAACGCCCTCGAAAGTCTTTCGAAGGACCTGGCCAAATGTTCGCGAATTTCGAGCCATCATTACTATAGGCAACTCGTAAGCTGTCCCTGGTGCCGCATTGAGAAGGACAGCGCCCTCACGCTGTTTTTGCAGCTCGATTGGCCCTCGGTCAATTCCAACTTCAATCTCTCGGCTGTTTGGTCCCAAACCACATCGATTCCCGCCCCCGGGCCCGAACCAGCATTAGCAACGCGCGACCATCGGCACAAAGACGGCCTCAAACTCTTTGTCCCACGCAAAGCGGCCAGCCGGCGCAGAAAAAGACTGGCGATTGGACTCACGATCGTTGCCCTCGCTATCTCCACCGCTTTTATTTTGAGGCTCAATGCTGATCTCAGCTTCTACACCACCGTCGCTGCAGTTTGTGCCGCTATCATCGTCGCCAAGGCCCGCCGAAGCCCAACCCGAGCGGCCGAAGCGGCAAGAGTGGCCGCCGCGCGGTACCAGGGTATTCAGGAAAAATGGCGGCAGCAGGCCTCCGATAAAGTCTTTGCCGCCAAATTGGCCGAACTCGATGTTGCCCGAAAGGAATTTGAGTCACTGCCGCGAATGCGACGCGAGGGCATGAAAGAACTGGAAAAGAACCGCTCGCAAATCCAACTGCAGAAGTTTCTTGACAGTTATTACATTCGCGACGCCACTCTTTCCGGCATCGGTCCTGGCCGGAGGGCCATGCTGGCCAGCTACGGAATCGATACCGCCGCTGACGTAAGCTGGCAGTCGCTGGAAAAGGTGGATGGAATCGGCACCCGTAACGCTCTGACATTGGTTACCTGGCGTGACTCGCTGGTCAGCCGGTTTGCATTCAATCCCAGGCTCGGCATCGACCGCAACGAAATCGCCAAACTCGAGCGCCAGATCGCGGAGCGCCGATCGCATCTGGAGCAGACGCTCACCTCCGGCCCCGCAGAACTGGAACTCATCCGGCAGCGTATCCTCCAGGCCCGCACATCTCTCCAAAAGGAGAACGATCAGGTACTCATGGCGTTGCTGCAAGCTGAAGAGGATCTGAAAAGCGTTAGACGAAAATAAGTTCGGGAGTGGTCATTTTGCAGCCAATAACCGAGCTCTGCCAAAGAGTTTGTACGTTATGAACACAAGTATTAGAAATTCGTCCGGCATGGTGAGATGTAATCTCGATTCGTAGGCCATCATCGCTCCAGCACATCTTTGTACGCATTTAAGACGACCTTCTTCGGCTGACTTGGCAGTATGACATCGGTGCTGCGACTGGAGTTGCCGGCGATCCCCATCTGGCCGATACGCACCATGCCCTTGCCGAAATCGGCATATACCGGGACCAGCATGGCAAAATTCTCGTCAACCTCGCTCTGGGTAATCGTCATATGTAGCTTCACTTTGCCGCCGTCCGCCGGCAGAAGTTGGTACTCGAAGTGGTATCGCGGCACCTGGGTTCCGTAGACCCATTCGCCAAAGAACCAGTCCAGCCGCCCGTTTCCCGCAAGGTTCATCGCCTTCGACATGTGCCTTTCGGCAATGGCTTTGAACGACTCGGTGGACGCCAGTTTGCCACGATGGGTCTCCACAAATTCATGCATCATGGCAATAAACGGCTTGTCCTGGTCCTGAGGGCTGTACATGATGGAACGTAGCATTTGCAGGACATACGCGCCCTTGGGATAAGTTACGTTCTGGTAGGCGTTTGCCGTGCGCGGGGAAATCAGGCGCAGTCCCATCCACACGGGACCGGCATCGTTAGGAGCAGTGCCATAATTGTTCTTCTCCAGAATGCGCTTTCGCAGCCGCTCCCAGAATTCAATATAGTCCTTCCGCCAATCCCCGGCCACGGCTTGCTGCAAAAACAGGCCGGCGGAGAATTCAGCAAACCCCTCTGAAAGCCACTGATCGTGGTACGAAGTCCAGCCCACGGCATGGCCCCACCATTGGTGAGCAACTTCGTGCGGCGTCACTTCCTGCACAAAGCCGGTAAAGTTGCTGTTGATGTTTCCGAATAGCATCCACCTCTGCGTCGAGTCAGTGTAGGCCGAAAGCGGAAGGTAGACCAGGTTCGGCCAGGACTGCCCAAAGGAAAAGTCGGGCTGCTCCGTGATGTAGATCTCATCGTAGGGACTCTTGCCGAAGAAAAAAGTACAGAGCTGCAGTTGGGCCCGCGTCTGCTCGAGAACATATTTAGTCATGGCGTGGGGCGCCATCGTTTGCAGTGCCTGGCGGTTTCGCAGGTTGTTAGGCAATTCCGTCAGGTAGTAGCCAGAGATCTTGTAGCCGTTGATCTCATCGGGCAGATCCATCTTCTTATAGTCTCCATAATTGAATCCGGCCACCGCCACCGGGGCCGGGGTCACCCAATGGCTGACCGCGTAGTTCTGCTCGGTTGACTCTTCCTTCAACTTGCCCACGCTGATGACCTTGTATTTGTGCGGAACCTTGTAGGTAAGGTCATACAGGGAGTGCTCGCCAAATCCATTCAGGTTGGGATACCAGGAGGTCCGGGCACGCACATAAAAGCTTCCGTCCCCTGCCTGCTCCAGAACTTTGTCGCCTTCGTACTGCACGGTGATGGAATATTGTTTGCCTGTTTCCGGCGAGTTGGAAAGAATGGCATAAAACGAACCGTCATTTTTTCGGCTCTCCTGGACAAAGTAGATGTCCTGTCCCTGATCATCTGTAACACGCGTGACGCGCAGGTTCGGCAACAATCCGAATTTGAGAACTCTCTCGCCCGCGAGCAGTGGCTGGAAGGTGACCACAGCGGTGCCGAATAGATGGTCGTTTTTGGAGATGACCGTCTCAATCTTGTAGTTGCGCGTGGCAAACAGCCGGCGGTCTTCGTGCGAACTTGCTGTGTGGTTCGCATACTCAGACTTCAAGTGCGCCAGATACCAGACGCCATCCTCCATTCCTTCGGGTTCATAGTTGATGAGCGCAACCTCTTCCGGCGAATCAAGCTGCGGCAACGCTCCCACCCGTGTCCTTACAAAGAAACGGAAATCTTTGTGCTTCTTCCCCCGTATGTACGCATTCAGGAATGTTGGGTGGGAAGGATTGTAGACGGCAGAGAGAAGGTCAGCATCAACGTTGTCCATGGTTTCGCCGTGCAACAGAAACTCGGTAAAACCTGACGCCTCCTCCCGGCGTTTTCTCGTTTTCTCTTTCCAGTGTTCGAAGATACTGGCAGCATCGGCAGGGGTTTCCACCTTGTCTCCGAGTCCGGATTGAAACCTCGCGCGTTCTTGCCCGGTAAACCGGAAGACCACCTCGCTGAAGTCTTCACTGACTTCCGCGTCACCTGAGCGCCGCTTAAGTTCCTGCGCATCGAGGCCAGTCAAGGGCTTTAGGTTGAAGTGTCCTTCCCCGATGTATATCGCGCCGGTGACAACTCCATTCACCGGACTCAATAGTGTCAGTGTCCCCTTCTGAAACGAGAGGGTTGCCGTATCCACCTGCAAGGTGAAATTGTCGAGGCGAAACGTCTGGCCGAGTCCAATGTCGCGGAGTTTTCGGTAAACAGGGTCGGAATTCGCAAAAGCGGCACTCTTGCCGGAAACGGAAATTTCCACTTGCTGCTTCGCAATGGCCAGAACTAGCTGTAACCGGACAGCGCCGCGCAAATCTACAGGCTTTACCTGAGGTTCAAATCCGTCCCGCGTCACCCGTACCGAATATGTTCCGGGTTTCAGATCAGGAGACGAAAATTTGCCCAGCGCGTCCGAGGAAAGTACGACCGGTTGGGTAAGGTCTCCGCCGGTAATCTCGATGCGCGCCCCGGCGATCACAGCGCCCGATTGGTCCTCGACGGTACCGGAAATCGTCTCCGAATGCAGTAGTGCCGGCCCTGCCAGGTAGAGAAGAAATAACGCAATTGTGGATAGGACGGGAAAATGTTCAGACCGTGTCCCAATAAGGCGACGATTGACTTCGCGAAGTGTATATAGCGGCATTTATGTCTCTTGCCAGAAGTATCGGGCTAAATTTGTTCCGGGGCTGGCTCAAGGGCGATCATAAGCTTTTTAAGGCGACTCACGATAGTATTAATCATCGCAAGGCCGGCGGCAGCGTGTTTAGTCGCCGCGTTGGCGGCCATCCGGGAGTTCAGGGTCTGGGCGTATCGCAAACGCGGAATCTAACCACCAATGGGCTTGCGGGAAATGACAACCTTGCTTCCGGGTGGATGCGCCTAAGGCATCGACAGCGTTGTTCGAAAATTGTTTATTTGGAAGAGATTGAAATTCAATGAGTTACAAGCTATTTGTTGGCATTGCCCTTGGAGTTTGCCCGCCTCCCGCAAATTGATTTTTTGTCTTTGCTTCGCCTACCCTTGTTGAAATGGCTCGATATCGCCACCCGCGCATAGTGCTGGCGTTTGTCCTTGTGGCCGCCACGGTCGCACCGTCGCGTGCGATTTCGCCTCAGAGTTTTGATACGCAAACGGCACGGGGCACAATCGTCAGCCACCTCGCCTGTCACGACGATGGAACTCAAAGTTAGGCAATCTACCTGCCATCGCAATATTCTCCGGACAAAACGTGGCCGATTCTCTACGCATTCGACCCATTCGCGCGGGGGACGACCGCGGTGGAGGTTTACCAGGCAGCTGCAGAGAAGTACGGCTACATCGTGATTGGCTCCAACAATTCCAAAAATGGCCCCACCTCGCCGCAACTGGCTGCTGCGCAGGCCGTCTGGACAGACACGCACCGGCGCTTCGCCATCGACAAAAGCCGCGTCTACACTACGGGACTCTCTGGCGGAGCGCGGGTGGCTACGTCATTTGCGCTGTATTGCTATACGTGCTCCGTGGCTGGAGTGATTGCTCACGGGGCCGGATATCCGGTGGGTCAAGACCCCAAGCAGTCCGCCAATGAGCGGTTTCTTTACTACGTGGCTGTGGGGGATAAGGATTTCAACTATCCCGAGATCGTTATGCTGCGCAGGAAGAAAGAGGAGAGTGGCGCGGCCTACAAGGTCAAGGTCTATCCCGGTCCGCACCAGTGGGCCCCACCGGAGATTGCCGAAGACGCGATTGAAATGGCTGGAAATGAAGGCCATGCAGAGTGGGACAGAGAAGATTGATCAGGCTTTTCTACACAAAATATTTGAACGGACCAAGACAGAAGCGGCCCAGGCCGAGCAACGCAGTGACAGCCTGGTTCAGTTTTACGCGCTCCGTTCGCTGGTATCGGATTTTAAAGGTTTGGAAGACGTAACCGAATTTCAGGACAAACTCGCGCGGTTGAAAGCTTCGAAGGCCTTTAAGAGCGCCATCCGCAGTGAGCAGCGCGAGATTGACGAGCAGGCATCTCTTACCGTGACTGCCGCACAGGAACTTGGGCAGATCAGGGCCGCCGATCCTACGGCACAGGCGGAACTTGCGCATCACATCGCCTTGGTAATGTCCCAGTTGCGGCAGCACAGCAAATCCAACCGTAGCGACCACCTGGTTTACTCGCGTGCCTTTACGCAACTATGGATCCAGGGTATTGAAATGGGACAGGATGAGTTCCGCAACAACAACTTCCCACAAGCAGCAACATACTTCGAGCTGATGGCCAGCGCCTCTCCCGATCAAGCTTGGCCGTTACTGCTTCTGGCCGAAACCAAGGTCCGGGAAGGTAATAAGAAGGCAGCACTGAAAGCGATTGAAGAGGCAGTCCACCGCGGATTGAAGTATTCACAAACCTTGACCGAGGACCCCGAATTACAGCCGCTCGCTTCAGATCCGGCCTTCCGGCGCATCGTTCAGGGGCTGAGCTCAAGGTAGACACTAGCTGCGAAAAGTGAATGCCACCAGCGCTGCCGGTTACATAGACAAGCGAACCCGAATGACGGGCAATCCGGAAGTAAAGATCAGCGTGGATCCGTACCGAGAAACGGCCACAGGGTCGTATATCTCCTGCCTCTCGGAATCATGACCGCAAAGCCGACTTCTCGGTACTATCTGGGTCGGCTCGGCATCAATCCGTTGCGACAGGCTGCCAAAGCTCAACACGATTTCCTTCTGGATCGGTGAACCAGCCGAACCTCCCGAAATCGTAGTTTTCACGTTTGGGATCGACCGCGACACCTTCGTCTCTCAAGCGGTCCAGCACTCCATTGAGGTCATCCACTTGGAGGTTAATCATTGCTTTCTGTGCCGGAGGAAAGTATCCATCATCTTGCCCGAAGAAGGCGAAGACGACCTGAGCGCGTTGCGCCGAGGCAGAAAACGCGAAAGACCCTTCGGATCTCGTTAGACCTAGATGCCGCTCATACCATCTATACAGAGCTTCTGGATCATTCGCCCGGATAAACGCACCGCCAAAGCCGGTGATTGAAGCCATGCAGCCTCCGATGAGGAATGTTTGTCCAGAGCATACACATTGCGTGCACAAATCTCAACGCCGTTGATTAGTGTTCATGGGACTGCGGCCTCCGCGAAATTCAGCTGCGTATTTCTACGGCTTGCTCCAGGGATCCTGCCGTTTGCTTCCACGGCGTAAAATTATCAAAGAGTCGAGGAGTAACAGACCAATGGTATCCAAGGAAAAGCTCAACACTCATCAGAAAGCCCTCGGCATCAATCTCGATCCGGCCAGCTATGGCTCCTTTGCTGAAATTGGCGCCGGCCAGGAAGTCGCGCGATGGTTTTTGGTTGTTGGCGGAGCCTCCGGGACAGTTGCTAAATCCATTTCCGCGTATGACAAGGAAGTCAGCGACGATATATACGGATCCGGTGCGCGTTATGTTTCCAAGGAACGCCTCCAAGCCATGCTGGATAGCGAATGGACCCAACTCATCCACCAATTAAACAAAAGTCATGGATCGCACACTTGCTTCTTTTCCTTTGTCGACACGATCTCTGCCCGGAATTACGCCGGAACAAACGAGCCTCACGGCTGGGCCGGCCTGCGGTTCCAACCGCAGCCCGGTGGCCGACCAAACGACATAGTGCTGCATATCAACATGCGGGATTCTTCCAACCCCCTCCAGCAGGAGGCTATCGGAATCCTGGGCGTCAACCTGATCTACGCTGCTTTTTATCAGTTGCAGACGAAAGAATCTTTCTTCGAGAATGTTGCTCAGGATGTCGAGAAACGAGTAGAAATCGACTATGTGGAACTGCGCGGGCCGGCCTTCGAAGGGTGGGACCAGCGCGCGATCCTCGCCCGTTTGGTGCACGCAGGCCTTGCTGAAGCCGTCTGTTTTCTACACACTGGGTCGCCTGCGCCGCCCATCGAAGTCCTCCACAAGAAAGCTGTTGTCCTCGCGCCAGGATCCTTCGAACATGTGGACTCCACTCACGCGGCAATCCATGAACGACTTCTGGCCTCGGGTGTTCGGCAACTTCGCGGAGAATTTAATGAAGACCCCGCGCCTATCGGCTTCTTCTGCCTCTCAGCGATGCCGCTCGCGACAACCGATCCGGCTCCGGAAATCCCGGAACTGCTGGAACGTATCGACGCGCTCCTCGCGCGCGGTGGTGACGTATTGTTGTTCCGCGAACGCGAGCTTTATCACATCACCGATCTCGTCAACCGCTACACCAAGGACCACGTCCGCTTCGTCATAGGTCTATCTCTTTTGATTCGCGTGTTTGAATACCGCTACAGCAAACTCCCCGGCAGCATGCTTGAGGCTTTGTCTCACCTCCTGGCACAAAACGTCCGCATTTACGCTTACCCGATGAGCTCAAGGGACCTCCAGCAAGCGATACAAAGCATCTCTGCGACTGGCTGGCAGTGGACCGATAGGAATGGATGGGTGTCCGCCGACGTGCTACGTCTTGCGTCGCCGGTCGGTCACCTATACAACTACGTTCTCGCCAGCAACTTCCTCGTCCCGATGCCGATTCCGGCGGAGCCGACGGCCGGCGCGTAATTGCGGGGCCGAAGTTTGATCGCCGCTGGTCCCCACCGCCACCCAAGTACTTCTTTAGGGATATAGTCACCATTTGGGAACTATGACGATGCCAAAGTTTAAGCCGATCATACTCGACGAAGATTGCGCGCCCCGCCGCTTGCTGGAGCTGTTCAGCGTCAAGTGGACCACGATGGTGCTCCACTCGCTGCACTTCAACGGCGGTACGTGCCGGACCGGCGTCCTGGCGCGGAGCCTACCGGGGTGCTCGAAGAAGATGCTCACGCAGACACTACGCGAGATGGAACGGGACAGGCTGATCGATCGGAAGGTCTATCCGGTTGTCCCGCCGAGGGTCGAATACTCCCTGACGCCCATGGGCCAGCTCTTCATCGAGCCGATCGAGATGCTTTATGCGTGGGCGGCCAAGAACGACGACGCGTTGTCGAAGCTCAGGAGGAGGCGGAAGAAACACACGGCTTCGAGAGACAAAGCGAGGAAGGTTCAATAATCCTCAGTTATCGGTTCGTGCGTCGGCTTAGTACCGACAAACGCCCTTGTGGGTCATTGACGGGCCAACTCCCAGAATCGTCGGCCATCCGGGAAGTGGTCCGGACTGACCTTTCAAACTGACCCACTACCCGGCGCTTACCTGGCTGAACTCGAGTTCAGCGGATGATACCTTTAGTTAGATTTACCCCGTAATGTTGCCGTTGTAGATCAACTCTGGCTACTATGCCAAAAGACGCGATGAAAGCGCCTGGGCCGTGTATCGTCCACATACCGCTGTTTACGGCGAAGGTTGTCACGCATGTTATCCGTGCCGTGAACGTAATCCGTGCCGCGAATCGCCAATGTTTATGCGGGTTGTCACGCTGTCACGGATGAAAATGGCCTTTTCGGGTAGTGAAGGAGCCCCCTTCCCCAGGGTTGTGGGAGCATGCTCTTTGACAACTGAATATTGAGGTGAACAGGTCTCTCGTGGAGATGTACGGGCTGGCCACGGTATAAGTGTGCCAGCCCTGGAAGCAGCTTGCTTAATGCACTCTCGGTTCCAGATATCTCTTAAAGTTTGTTTTTATCTTGCTGTCATCCAACGTTACCCTCAAGCTCAAATTAGAGATTTCCAACCGTACACTGCGTAACTAGATATACCACCGCCCCTTTTAGCCTGCATTATTCATGAACGACAAGCGAAATGCCGGGCGACGGCGGAGAGTGACAAATAACGAGTAGAGCCACTGCGGACTCTGCTTCATGTTGGTCACCACGAAGCGAGGGTTATCCTTGGGTTCGCGCTCCCCATGCCGCACCACTGCGGCTTTATAGATGACGCGCTATACGTGAATAATCCAGGCTAATGCATTGCAATCTGATTCACTTAAAGTAAGTTCCCTGAGAGTAGTCGAACTTTATGGGTGGAAGTCATGCGTGCTGCGGAACAAACCACAAATAGTCACGGATACAGGGGTGGTCCGCATAAAGACTACAGCGTGCGGACACCTGTTCCCGCATAGGCGTGGAAGGTATCAATCGACTCGATCTCGATGGATTCAGATGAGGTCTCCTCATTGATCCAATCACGACGCTCGTTAAGAGCAGCCCGCAAAGCATTCGGTCCCGCAAGTTCGTTCAGATCGATGGCCACTTTGCCCGTAAGGTATTCCAGGGCGTCTCCATAATCATAGGAACCAGAGCCGGTGCCTCTGCCTTCAAGATACTGAGTTTCCACGGCACTGGTGTCCAGCTCAACGCCCACCCTTGGTTTCATGGCCCTTCTATAAGCCTCTTCCTGTGCCGGATTCTTCAATGCTCTGGAGTGGCCCGCTGAATCAGTGACCGCATGACCCGCAAATCCCTCTGTCTCGACAAACTGGTTGTCATCCAGATATTCCTCAAAAAGTTTCTTTGCGAAAGGCCGCGTGTCTTCTGCGTCCTCATCCGGGGTAGCGTTGGAGTCGCACGAATGAAGCTTGACTGATTTGAGGGCAGCGATCCCCAGTACGCCCAGGTTTTCATCCAGGAACGCCCTAAGTTGTCCGGTACTGAAGTCTCCCACCTGCTGGTAGTTGCCATGGGCGAAGACATCAACATGGCCGTCCTTAACGGCAGATTTGGTGCTCAAAACTTCGCTGTTCTCCGCATCATAAAGGACACCCTTCCCGAGGGAGGCATGGAACTTTTTAGCGTCTGACACAATGTCAGCATAGGACTCCTCCGACTCACCGGTATATTTCAGCGTGACTGTTGCTCGCTGTACCGTACCTCCATGACTCGGTCGTGATGGGGCCGCCGCTCGTAGCGACGCGCGGAGCGAAGTGGGAGCTGCCTTGGAAGTCAAGTGCGATGGAAATGGCGGGATCTTGATGGCCGTCCGCGGGTCAGTAGCAAATCCAGGCACATGCAGGACTTTCGGTTGTGCCCCCCGAGAGACATTCGGTCTGTATACCGGCGGGGCTTTTCCGGCGCCTGGTCCGGGACCCGGACGATAAGGCGCTGGAGAGTGTAGTTGAGTTACTGCTGAGGCGCTTGGCTGATAAGCCGGCGGCGCCTTTCGCTGAGTTGTAGAAGCATTGGGTCGGTATACCGGCGGTGCTTTAGGTTGGGTGACAGATGCCCTAGGTCTATACACCGGCGGAGCTTTGCGCTGAGTGACAGACGCCCCAGGCCGATATACCGGCGGGGCTTTGGGCTGCATTGCAGAGATCTGCGGTTGATAGACTTGCGGCGCTTTCCGCTGGGCCAAAGAAAAGTCAGGCCGATAAACTCGTGGGGTAGCCGTCGGCTGTTTCTGCAGCGGCTTGCTGCCTTGCCGGATTGCAGGAACTTTGAGTTGCATACCTCCGGCCAACTGGTCCGGTCTGAATACCGCAGGCGCCTTAGGTTGTACCGGAAAACTTGGTATAGGCGAAACGGCGGCCTTTGGAGTCACAAAACCCATGCTGGACCTTTCGGGAAGGACACTATATCTCGGGGTGAACCATTTGAGCAATGATGGATGCTTTATGAATGCGCCGTCGAGGCGATTACGGAAGCGACTATTCAGGTTTTACTCGCGGTGGGTCAGATCGGTTGACGACAATCCGACTTGAGCGCCGCCGCTGGCGCGGCGGCGACGACCGGCAAGTGATCGGCCGGTATTCCCAGGATTACGGTGCAAAACACGATTTTTCGTCACCAATAACATTCGGTACAATCCCATGCGTGAGTAACCTTAACGTTTCGGAAAGGATTCGACAAGCGGCAGAGGACGGCGACGTCTTCGCACAATTTGAAGTTGGCGTGGATTTCGATCTTGGCACCTATGGTGAGCAAAACTTCCAGAAGGCAGCAGAATATTGGGCCAAGGCAGCGAACCAGGGTCACCGAAGCGCAGAGGACAACCTGCTTTTGCAGCATGTTTCCGGCCAAGTAAAGACTTACCAGTCTGAGGTGGTGTTCACTCGATTCAAGAATCGAGCGGAGTCCGGCGACCGTGATGCGCAGAACAATTTGGGTCTCTGCTTCCAGTTTGGCTATGGCACGGCGCAAAACTACGGAGAGGCTGCGGTTTGGTTTCGTCGCTCTGCCGAGGGTGGTTTGGCCACCGCCCAGTTCAATCTGGGCGGTCTCTATTACAACGGCACTGGGCCCAAAAAAGACCTAGCCATTGCAATCGAGTGGTACACACGAGCAGCGGAACAACGGCACGAATTGGCTTTGCTGCAGTTAGGAACTATTTATCAGAAGGGCATAGGAGTCGAAGTAAACCTAGAACGTGCTGCAGTTCTTTACCTTATCGCCTACAAACAGGGGTCAGTTCGAGCTGCAAATCATCTCGGCTTTATGTTCCGGAAAGGGCTTGGAGTTGCTCAGGACAATTCCCTGGCGTTTCAACTCTATCTGGAGTCAGTGAACCTGCCGGACACCTCTTGTGAGATAGCGCAAAACCTTTCGTACCGAGGAACTGCCAATTACTGGCTTGGCTATATGACGGAGAATGGTCTGGGCACAAAGCGCGACCTGCGAGCGGCCAAACGCTGGTACGTTCAAGGCGCGGCTTGTGGCCAGTCAAACTGTATCGAGGCAATCGCCCGGCTGTCCAACGCCATTCCGAAACGCCGCACAAGGAAAGCCGTTAACTGATACAAACAGGCGATGTCATTCACGAACAGGATCGTGCCGGGTTATTCATTGGTTCCAATTTGTAGACCAGTTCACAAGTTCAAATGCGTGGGCGGCATCCATCGATTGACACGAATCTTGCTTTTCAATAGGGTTGGAATCCGATGACCCAAAGCCAGCAGCCTGCATTGACACTCTTCGCCGTTGGGATGATCGGCCTCGGCATCCTCGCGCTGGTCTATGGTGATTTCGCGTTGGTGTGGCAGCCCGTCGCCCCATGGATTCCGGGCCGGACGGTTCTCGCTTATGGTTCGGGCCTCATCATGCTACTTGGTGGTGTTGGACTGCTTTTCAGAGCCACGGCGAGATGGGCGTCTCGCATCCTGTTTCTATACCTTATCGTCTGGCTCCTGCTGAAGGCGCCTGCTGTGCTAGTGACGCCGAAGATGGAAGCTGTCTGGCTCGGCATTGGTGAGATTGCTGTGCTTCTGGCCGGAGGATGGATTTTGTTTGTCAGGCTGGCCGAGCTGCGAGAGGGATCACCACTGAGATTCATCGCGGGCGAGAAGGGTATCCGCATCGCACGTATACTCTTTGCCGTTTCTGTCATACCGATTGGGCTCTCACATCTGATCTATGTAAAGGAGACTGCCGACCTGGTTCCGGCGTGGCTCCCGTATCGTGTTGGCTGGGCTTACCTGACCGGCATCGGTCAGATTGCCTCCGGTCTCGGCGTGCTGTTCTCGATTTTTCCGCGTGTGGCCGCGACGGCGGAAGCGGGCATGATAAGCCTGTTTACGCTTCTGGTTTGGGGTCCTGCGATTCTGGCCGCCCCGGCGAAACGTCTGCCGTGGACGGCGTTCTTCATCTCATGGGCAATCGCGTCTGCCGCATGGGTAGTAGCCCAAAACATCGCACTGAAGCAGCCTGTCAAGCTGGATGTGTGACCCGCCTTATGTTTGACTAGTCGCTTCTGTTTTGTCATTTTGCGTTGAGGCCAACACCAAAGCAAACACATTAGCCTTCATTCATTCAAACTGAGACACCAGCCAGTTGGCGGCCGTCTGGCCTTTTTGCAAATTTCGCTTTACTATCGCCCTTGTGCCGTTGCCGGATCAAAAACCGTTCGACAAAGACCGCCTGGTTTCAGCCGTCCAGGGGGACGATGATGCTTCTTTTGAGCTGAAACTTCGTCCCGGATTCCTGCGAGAGTTTATCGGCCAGAAGAAAGTGAAAGACAACCTGGCCGTGGCCATTGAAGCGGCCCGCTCCCGGGGTGAAGCCCTGGACCACGTTCTGCTCTACGGACCGCCCGGTCTGGGCAAGACCACGCTGGCCACCATCATCGCCAACGAGATGGGTGTGGCTTACCAGCAGACGGCCGGCCCGGCCATCCAGATCAAAGGCGATCTGACCGCGGTTCTGACTAATCTTACGGACAGGCAAGTCCTGTTTCTGGATGAGGTGCATCGGCTGCAGCCCGCTTTGGAAGAAATCCTCTACTCCGCGCTGGAAGACTACAAGCTAGACATCATCATTGGGCAGGGCCCCTCGGCCCGTACTCATACGATTGACGTGAGGCCGTTCACCTTTGTGGCGGCGACGACCCGTGCCGGTTTGCTCTCCGCGCCTTTGCGCTCCCGTTTCGGCATCCTGTTGCGGCTTGAGTTCTATACCGATGAAGAATTGAAATTCATTATTGAGCGCTCCGCCGAGATCCTGGGCGTGGAGATTGACGATGAAGGCGCGCAAGAGCTCTCTCACCGCGCCCGGGGTACGCCCCGTATCGCCAACCGTCTGCTGCGCAGGGTACGTGACTTTGCCCAGGTGCGCAGCCACGGCCGCATCGACAAAGCGACTGCCCAGGCAGCTCTGGAGATGCTGGAGGTAGATAAGCACGGCTTCGATGAAATTGACCGCCGCCTGATGCTGACCATTATTCAGAAATATAATGGCGGTCCTGTGGGTCTCAACACCCTGGCAGCGGCCCTGGCGGAAGAGTCGGACGCCCTGGAAGAGATTTACGAGCCTTTCTTAATCCAAATTGGATTTCTCGACCGTACGCCACGAGGTAGAGTTGCGACTCGGTTGGCCTATGAGCATTTCGGCATTCGGTATGGCCGGCAGCCCGATTTGTTTTAGACCAGCCATTAGGACTTAGTCATTAGTTCTTAGCCTCCTGGTAAGTAACCTAAATGATTTCTGTCCGGGCAGGTTATCATTACCTTAAGTGGTCTAATTTCTCCCCCAACCTTTTAAGGGCTGCGAAGTCTAAGGCCTTAAGTTTGCCGTTCCGTCATCCATCTTCAAACACAGGGGAAGCGCAAGAGAGTGCTGTCGCAACGATACCTTCTGGTTGCTGTTGTCATGTCGTCCTTACTGGCGACCGCGCAGTCCGCCAAGTCCCAGGCTCCAGTCATACCGGCGGTGGAGATCAGCGCTCCGGAGATTCCCAGGCTGGCAGCCCCTCCTAAGCTGGGCGATTTTGAGGGGATGGGACCTGCCACCGACATGGCGCGCTCCATGTTAAAGATCGATAAATTTGTCCAGCGTGATCCTCATGATGGAGCGCCGGTATCGCAGCGCACCGAAGCCTACCTCGGGTACACCGACAAGGACTTCTATGCGGTGTTTCTGGCTTTCGATTCCGAGCCCCAGAAAATTCGCGCCCGCATGTTGCGCCGGGAGTTGATTGACGACGACGACCAGGTAGGCATGTTTCTCGACACCTTCCACGACCGCCGCCATGCTTACTATTTTTATTCCAATCCCTACGGCATCCAGCAGGACGGCCTATTTGCCGAGAATCAGGGCGCGGACAACTCGTTCGATACGGTCTGGCACACGCAAGCCAAGCTGACCCCGCATGGATACGTCGTGATGTTCGAGATTCCCTTCAAGTCCTTGCGCTTTCCCCAGAATTCTTCTTTGAGCTGGGGAGTATTTCTAGTCCGCGTGATCCCTCGCAACAACGAGCATTCCTTCTATCCCACCAATACCAGTAAGTTGCAGGGGTGGCTCGCGCAGGAAGGAACTATCAAAGGCTTCCGGGACATCTCCCCGGGAAGGAACCTGCAGTTCATTCCCTATGCTTCATTAGGTGCGTTTCGCGAGTTGGATGGGCGCGACCCGGCAGGGGTCCGTTTCACCGGCAAGCACCTGGCGCCCAAGGCTGGATTGGATTCGAAGGTGGTCATCAAAGACAGCCTGGTGCTGGACACCACCATCAACCCAGATTTTGGGCAGATCGAGTCCGACGATCCCCAGGTCACCGTCAACCAGCGGTTTGAGGTCTTCTTCCCGGAAAAACGCCCGTTCTTTCAGGAGAACTCCAACTATTTTCAAACGCCTTTCAATCTGGTTTTCACCCGCCGCATTGTCGATCCACTTTATGGAGCGCGTCTCACGGGCAAGATGGGCCCTTGGGCCATCGGCACTTTTCTTGCCAATGACCGGGCGCCCGGGAAAAGCGTCATCCAAACCGATCCTCTGTTCGGGAACAACGCCTATTTCGGCGTGATGCGCATTAATCGAGAGTTCGGCAAGGACAACAGCGTAGGGTTCATCTACACCGACCGTGAGCTGCATACCAGTCCGAACAGCTTCTGCACAGCCACGCCATGCCAGGTGGGATTTAACCGCGTGGGAGGCTTCGATACTCAAATCAAAATCAACAAGAACTGGCAGATGAACGCCCAGGCCATAACCAGCGAAACCAAGCTGAATGACGGTACGCACCTGGCTGGTCCTGCCTATCAGGCATTCCTGGAACGGAGTTCACGCCGGATAGAGTTCAACTCTCTTTATCAGGATATTTCTCCGGGGTTCAATGCCGATACTGGTTTTGTTCCGCGCAACGATATTCGCCAATTCAGCAATTTCTTCGGCTATACCTTTCATCCTGAAGGTAAGCTCCTGGTTTCCCATGGCCCCCGGTTCTTTGAACAGTCCATCCACGACCACAGCGGCACGCGCCTGAACTATTTCATTAACGGCAATTACCAGGTGCAGTTGCCGGGACAGACTTTTATTGGGATGTTTGCCAACACGGAACGCGAGCGGTTGCGCCCGTCGGATTTCTCGACCCTCCCGCAAAACCGCGACTATCCCCATCATGTCTACGGTCCATTTTTCAATAGCCAGATTTTGAAGTGGATCACCCTCAATGGACAGATAGATCTGGGCACGGCCACTAATTTTGTCCCGCGCAACGGACCTCCCACGCTGGCGAATTTTGCGGCCGCTGTTGTGCGATCTACGGTTCGACCCCTGAACGGGCTGACCATTGAAAACAGTTACTTGATGACCCGCCTTCTGGACCAGCAGACCCATCTGAATATCTTCAACAACCACATAATGCGTTCCAAGTGGAACTATCAATTCACCAAAGAGTTTTCGTTGCGCGTGATCGGACAGTACACCACTACCATCTCCAATCCAGGCCTGACCACGTTGCAGAACACCAAGAACTTCAACGGTGATGTGCTGTTCACGTACCTGCTCACGCCCGGAACCGCAGTCTACGTGGGCTACAACAGCAACCTGCAAAACCTCGACCCCATGCTGGCGCAAACACCCGATGGCTTGCTCCGTACTCGCAAGTCGTTCATCAACGATGGGCGGCAGTTCTTTGTGAAGCTGTCGTATCTGTTTAGGTATTGAGAAGCAATTGGCAATTAGCAATTGGCAATTGGCCAAATCGAACCATCGAGCCGTCAACTCTACTGAAGTCCAAGTAGATGTTTCGTGGGCTGAATGAAGGAATGCGGACTCCTCTTCAGGGAGTGCTGGGTTTTCTGGCTAATTGCCAATTACTAATGCCATTTGCTTTCTGCCGACTGAGTGCTCCGTCCTTGCTCGCAGCTACTAGTGCTATCATTGCCCTCTGCATCTATGACCATCGCCGCGCGCTCATTCGCCAAAATCAATATTGGCCTCAGGATAGGTCCTCGACGGAACGATGGGTTCCACGAGTTGCGCACCATCTATCAGACACTCGCGATTCATGACATCGTGAAAGTTGATGTTGGGAGCGGAGTCGGGATCGAGATCTTCTGCAAAGATCAGCGGGTGCCCGCCGACGAAACCAATACCTGCTGGCGGGTCGCGGACCGCGTCTTGCACGCCCTGAAAACACGAGGGAAAGTGCGAATTACCATTGAAAAGAACCTGCCGGTCCAGGGCGGCATGGGCGCGGCTTCGTCCAACGCAGTGGTTACGATGCTTGCGTTGGAAAAAGCTTTGAAACGCCAGCTCACTGCGGAAGATCGCCTGCGGATTGCTTCTGAAGTAGGCTCAGACCTGCCTTTGTTCCTGCTGGGTGGAACCGTGTTAGGAATGGGACGTGGGGAACAGGTCTTTCCCATAGAAGATCTGCCAGGCATTCCGTGTGTGGTTGCAACTCCACCCATTGGCGTCTCCACGCCTGCGGCCTTTGCCGCATGGGACAAGAAGCTTGAGGAGCGGTCGAAATTGACGGGGCCCACCCCCTCCGATACAATCAATAAGTTCAGCCAGTCGGTTTATGAATGGCTGGGCGGCAGTAGTTGTTCCCCAACCGGTGTCCCAGATAAGAGCTGGGACCGGGCCGAGGCACCGCTTCTCGACCTTGTCCGTGCCGGGATTGAAAATGACTTCGAAAGTGTCGTCTTTTCCATGTATCCCGCAGTTCGTGAGGTCAAGCGTGTGTTGGAACGGTCCGGTGCGAGTTATTCGTCGCTTTCCGGTTCCGGCTCAACAGTTTACGGCTTATTTGCTACCGGGGAGGCAGCCGCTGAGGCAGCCTCGGTCTTAAATAAAAAGGACATTCCGGCGCAAGCCACCATGACTCTGCCGAGGGTACAATACTGGAAAGAGATGTTCCGGAAGTAAACAAGCAATTAGCAAATGGCAATTAGCAATTAGCCAACGACGAGCGATCAGCTCTAGAGTACGACTTGGCTGTCGGCTGATGGTAGGTGAGTGCCATTCCACCCAACACGCGCAGCACCGGCGCGCGTTCGGGGAGCCGGGCCTGATGGGAAACAGAGAGTTCGAGCAGTAATTAATTGGGCCGTCGACTAATGGTAGGTCAAGTGCCTTTGGAGCACTTTGTCTAGGTTCGAATCCTAGCGGCCCAGCCAATTTCAGAAGTGCAGTAGACGGTAACCGGTAATCCGGGGTAAAGCAAACCAGCTTCGAACGGGTGAGGATTATGGCGACGACGGCACCAACAACTGACAGCAGAAATCAGAAGACACCGCCCAAGAGCGAACACAAACCGCAGCGGGGACGCCACGATGATAAGTTCAAGATCTTCTGCGGCACCGCTAATGAGGCCCTGACCGATGAGATTTGCGTCCGTCTGGGAATTGAGCGGGGAAAAGCCACGGTCACGCGTTTTTCTGATGGTGAAGTTTATATCCAGGTGCTGGAAAATGTTCGCGGTGCAGATGTCTTTGTGGTGCAGCCCACGTGCTTCCCGGTGGATGAGCACCTGATGGAGTTATTGCTTTTGGTGGATGCACTCAAACGCGCCTCGGCCCGCCGGATCACCACGGTGATCCCGTATTACGGCTATGCTCGTCAGGACCGAAAAGACAAGCCCCGCGTACCGGTCTCATCCAAGCTGATCGCGGATTTGCTGACCACAGCCGGAGCGCATCGCGCGTTAGTGGTAGATTTGCACGCGCCGCAGATTCAGGGCTTTTTCAATATCCCGGTGGACCACCTGTTTGCCTCGCCTGTTCTGGTGGATCATTTCAGGAAGATGATGCTGCCCAACCTGACCGTAGTTTCGCCCGATGCGGGAGGCGTGGAGCGCGCCAGATTTTTTGCCAAGAAGATCGATGCGGCCCTGGCTATCGTGGATAAGCGCCGCACAGACATGAATGTGGCCGAGGTCATGCATGTGATTGGCGATGTCAACGGACGCACCTGTCTGATTATTGATGACATTATTGATACGGCCGGGACCCTGGTGAAGACCGCAGACGCCCTGGTAAGCGCGGGTGCTGCCAAGGTTTTTGCCTGCGCCTCTCATCCGGTGCTTTCCGGTCCGGCGATTGAGCGTATCTCCAAGTCAAAGCTGGAAGAAGTGGTGGTTACCAACACCATTCCACTCACGGAAGCAGGCAGAGTGGAGCCCAAGATCAAAGTTTTGTCGATTGCCGGTCTATTGGGCCGGGCAATCCAATCTATACACGAAGAGACCTCAGTCAGCTCGCTGTTTGCTTAGCTGCCGGGGAAGCTGGAAGAAGGAATAGAAAATGAGTTCACAGGAAGTAGTCCTAGCCCAAACCAGGGAAGCAACCTCACGGGGCAAGAATGAAGCCCGCAGGCTGCGCGCCAAGGGCCGTGTTCCGGCCGTGGTGTACGGCGCCAAAAAGGAATCGGTTGCGGTCAGTGTTGATCCCAAGCAGATTTCCAAAATTTTGCGGTCGGAATCCGGCCATAACACTATCTTCGATCTGGACCTGGGGACCGAAAAGACCAAGGCAATGATCGTGGATTGGCACTATGAGCCTATCAAGGGCAAGCTGTTGCACATAGACCTGAAACGCATTGCCATGGACGAGAAGATCAGGGTGAAAGTTCCCATCCATCTCACTGGTGAATCTGTCGGCGTCAAGCAGCAAGGCGGAATTCTGGACCAGGTGCTGCGCGAAGTGGAAATCGAATGCTTGCCGGCGGACATCCCCAGCAGCATTGATGCGGACATCACCGAACTCGCCTTCGGACAGGTCTTGCGCGTGAGCGACCTGCCCCATGCTGGCCGTTTGAAATTCATTACCGACGCCAACCAGGCAGTTGCCCACGTTACCTCGGTGAAAGAGGAAGTTGTGGCCACTCCGGAAGCTGCTGCTGCTGACGCCGCTGCTGCTCCTGCCGAGCCTGAAGTTATTAAGAAGGGCAAGCAGGAAGCTGAGGAAGAAGGCGGCGAGGCCAAAAAGGGTGAAGCCAAGAAGCCTGAGGCCAAGAAATAGCCGGCGTGAAACTGATCGTCGGGCTTGGCAATCCTGGAATCAAATACCAGTTCACGCCTCACAATATCGGCTTTCTCGCGATTGACCGAATTGCCGAACAGTGCGGGGTGATGGTGGACAACCGGCATTGCAAAGCCCTTACGGCCCGCACCAGGATTGGCAACGAAGAAGTTTTGCTGGCCAAGCCTGAGACCTACATGAACTTGAGCGGTATGTCGGTCCTGGAACTGGTGAGGAAGTATGAGATCGACCCGCAACAGGACTTGATCGTCATTTATGACGAGCTTGACCTTCCGCTGGGAAGTATGCGGATTCGGGCGCGCGGCTCGTCAGCCGGGCATAACGGAATGCAGTCGATCATTGACGCGCTGGGCTCGCCGGAAGTTGCGCGCATCCGGCTGGGGATTGCGCCCGATCATCCGGTGAAGGATGGAGCGGGTTATGTGCTCTCGCAGTTTAAGAAGTCGCAGCTGGCAAGGCTTGATGAACTTCTGGATCTGGCCGCGCAGGCCGTGAACGTGATTCTGGCTGAAGGCATTGCTGTAGCCATGAATCGCTTCAACCGTAAGATCAAGCCGGACGACGCAGGAGAACCGCAGGCTTAGGCTGTTCTGCTAGTTGTAACGAGAATTCTGTTTCTGTTTGGGTATAGGCAGTGGGGCCTCGCCTGAGAATTTGGTAATTGGGTAAGTTGGTAATTACGTAATTGAAAATCAAAAGGCACAGCTTGCTCGTGCCGACAACGTTCAGGATCAACCGGGCTTTATAGCCCCTGTGGGCTTCCATGCGTCGCTGATTGCTGATGCGCAACGAAGTAATGAAGGATGGAGAAAAAGAATGCAACGTACTTACGAAGTGATGTTCATTGTGCGCCCTGACCTGGTGGAAGAGGAGGTGGAGAAGCTGACCACCACGCTCCAGAGCCATGCCACCAATGCCGGCGCCACCGTTCAGAATCTGGAGAAAATGGGGAAGCGGCGACTGGCCTACGATGTCAAGAAGTTTCAGGATGGCCTTTATGTGCTGCTCACCTTACTCGCTGATGGCAAGGCCATTCACGAATTGGAGCGGCGCATGAGGGTGACCGAGCAGGTGATCAAGTTCATCACCGTTCGCACCGATGAGGAGCACCAGAGGTTGGAGAAGATCAAGAAGCACAGGGCCGCTCACGCGCGCCGTCCTCCGGCTGAAGTTCCGGCGCCGGCATCAACGCCTGCGGCTGCGGCAGAGCCGGAAAGTCCGGCAGTCACGGCCTGATTCGAATCGGACGTTAGCTCTGATGGGTCTTGGTTTGAAAGGGCACGACTTCACAGTTTGCGGAAAAAAGTCCTTTTCGTGCTCGCCATGGACCTGTAGGCGCTAAAGCCTGATTGATTTTAAACACTTTCGGCACGAGTAAACTTCCTTCGGCTCGCAAGTTCGCCTCGAGGACAGTGCGTGCCCTGACACAAACCAAATTCGAAATGCGAATTTTTCCGCAGCTGTTCAGTCGTTGCAAAGTCGTCGCAATACATCAGGGGCTTTAGCCCTTGCATTTAGACAGACTGCGCCAACGGCGCGGAAAGAGATGAGGAGATTATGGCTGAAGAAGGAAATCAAGAAGTTTCAACACCGTCGGGCCGTCCACACAATCCCAGAGGCGACCGTGATAGGGGGCCAGGCGGTGGGCAAGGCCGCGACTCTGGTGGTGGAGGGCGCAAGTTTTTCCGCCGGAAAAAGGTCTGCAAATTCTGTGTCGAGAAAATTGACGACATCAATTACAAGGACGTGCGCATGCTGCAGCAGTTCGTGGCCGAGCGTGGCAAGATTGTGCCTCGCCGCCTGACCGGCGTGTGTACTCCCCACCAACGCCGCCTGACGGCGGCCATCAAGCGGGCCCGTAACATTGCCTTGCTGCCCTTTGCGGCGCGATAAACGATTTCGATTGGAGACCTGAAATGGAAGTCATTCTCAAGGAAGATGTTCCCAAGTTGGGAAACCGTGGCGAGGTGGTCAAGGTAGCGGAGGGCTACGGCCGCAATTATCTGCTGCCCCGTAAGCTGGCCATTGAAGCCACCCAGGCCAACAAGGTTGTCGTTGAGCAGATGAAGCAGTCTGCCGTGCGCCGCTCCGCGGTGGAGAAGTCTGACGCGGAAGCCCTGGCCAGGCAGCTTGAGGCGGTCGCCCTGACCTTTCATCGCAAAGCCGGGGAGAAAGACCACTTGTTCGGCTCGGTCACCTCGTCCGATGTTGCAGATGCCCTGGAGCACAAAGGCTTCAACATTGACCGGCGTAAGATCCAGCTCTCAGAACCGCTGAAAAGCCTGGGCGATTTTGAAGTTCCCATCAAACTGCACCGCGACTTAACCGCCAAGATCAAGGTGACCATACAGAAAGAAGCGGGCGAAGAATCGGGTGATCGGTAGATCGGATGATCGGGTGATCGGAAAGACAGGGGGACCCCAGTCCTATGATCACCCGCTCTCTCCGGCTCCTTAAGTCGGCAGCACACCAAGTCCTAAAATCTGCGATTGCTGGATTGTTCAATCGCGTTCCCGTCAATCTATCGCGAATCACACAATCCCGGATCACAAGGTTTTCCGATCACCCGATCTCCAGATGACCCAATCACCCGATCTTTCTATTTCCCCTCAAAACCGTGTAATCTCAGCTTACGTATTGCCGCGTGTTTCGTCCAAATAGCTGGAGGCAAAGGCTTACTTGGAGGGGACAGAATAGATGCCGGCCGGGACAGCAGTACTCCGAGGAGCGGTTGGCGCTAGCGGGCAAAAAACAAACTCCCATCTTGCGGGAGCAATGGTGAGCCAAGCCCTAGGCCGAATCAATGACAGCGACCTTATTCGCGCCGCGCAGCGCGGAGACCGGGTTGCGTTTGAAACCTTGGTGCGTCAGTACGACCAGGCGGTGCTTCGCCTTGCCCTGCATCTGACCGGCTCCGAGGCTGATGCCCAGGACATCTACCAGGAAGCTTTCCTTAAGGCCTATCGGCACATTGGAAATTTTCGCTTTGAGTGCTCGTTTTACACCTGGATTTACCGTATAGTTACCAATCTTTGCCTGGACTATCTGCGCAAGCGGCAGATCCGCAAAGAAGACGCTCCGGTCATCGTGGATTCCGGCGGGCAGGAAGTCGATCTGCTGGACCGAGTCTCCGATGATCGCGCCATGGCCAATCCGGAACGAGACCTGATGGCCCGCGAATTGGGCGCAAAGATTAACCTGGCGCTGGGCCGGCTGACGCCCAGGGAACGCATGGTATTTGAGCTGAAGCATTACCAGGGGTTGCGCCTGCGCACCATTGGAGAAATGCTGAACACTACCGAAGAAACCGCCAAGAACACGCTTTTTCGTGCCACTCAGAAATTGCGCAACGCGCTGGCCGCGATGAGGTGAGTTGCGGGAGAGACTTTTATGAACTGTAACTGGATCAAAGAGAACCTGGTTCTATACATCTATGAAGAGCTGGCGGATGATGCCAAATATGAATTTGAGCATCACATGCAGCACTGTCTCGCCTGCAAGCGGGAAGTTGAGTCCGCGCTGGCGTTCAAGAACGACTTGTTGGTCCAACCTGTACCGGAGGTTTCACCCAACCTGCTCACCGCCAGCCGCATGAAGCTGCAGGAAGCCTTGGAGGAGACCGAACAGTCCCGGGGCTGGAACCGCTTCATTTTCGACTTTGCCGGATGGATGCAGCAGATTAAGCTGGCTCCGGCGCTCACTATCGCACTGCTGATGATCGGCTTTGCCGGAGGTGCCTTGACGTCATACCGTTTGGGAATCGTAAGACAGGTGCGTGGCGCGGAGGGTCAGCAGCCGCCCGCGTCAGAAGCCAGCATAGCCGGAATTGATTCAATTGCTCAGGACGACAATGGCAAGCGCGTGATCATTAAGTACAACACGCTGGCTCCGCAGATTGCAGAGGGCACGCTCGACGATGCCCGCATTCAGCAACTTCTGGTGCTGGGGACTCGCAATCCTCGCAATCCGGAGGTGCGCCTGCGGTCCATCGGCATATTGAGCGCCAGATCCGCTGACATCGAGATAAGAGAAGCTCTGCTCAGTTCACTGCGGACTGATAAGAATCCAGGCGTGCGTCTGGATGTTTTAGAAAGCCTGAAAAGCTTTGTCCGGGATGATGTTCACGTGCGCGACGCCCTGGTGGAAGCCCTCATGCGCGATACCAACCCGGGAGTACGCTCGAAAGCCATCAGTCTTTTGAATCCGGTTCGGGCAGATACCAGCGTGCGCGAAGCTTTGAAGGTCCTTGCTCAACAGGACAAGGACGATTTCATCCGCTCCGAAGCCAGGCGCATTCTGGCCAATACGCCCAACCTGGACTAGCGAAGGACGCGAAGGAAAATCAATGGCGTCGCAGATTAGCGCGAGATAAAAACATTGATTCAAAAAGATCCAATGCGTAATAAGCAACTCCAACTCGCAACCGTGCTGCTTACAGCCAGCCTTTCGGCTGTCGCCCAGGAATCCGCTTCCCGCATCTACCGTTCGAAGGGAGAATGGGTCGAAGAAGTCACCGGCACGCTCGCTGCCGGCAAGAACGTCAAGATCAAGACCCAGGCCGGCCCCATCAGCCTGCAGGGCGGCCAGCAGAACGCCGTCACCTTTACCATTCGTAAGCACGTGTGCGCCAGATCGGAAAATGCTGCGCGCCGCGAACTCAGCCGGCTGCGGCTTGTCACCTCCACTGCAGGAGATACCACCATCATCCGCAGTGAAAGAGAAGGCTCCAGCCACGGGTTCATAGACTTCGATGTCCATGTTCCCAGCCAGACCACTTTTGTGAAGCTGGAAACCAATGGCGGTGCTATCCATCTGGACCAAATTAGCGGTTCGATATTTGCCTCCAGTGGCGGAGGAGACATCGGGATCGGCAAGGTGGGAGGAGACGTGCACGTGGAGACGGGCGGCGGGGCCATCGAGATTGGCTCGGCTGGTGGACAGGTCGTAGCCTCTTCCGGAGGTGGTGCTCTGGTGATTGGCGCGGGCTCCAACATGAAGCTCGATACCGGCGGCGGCTCCATCAACGTCAGCAAATGTACCGGGGCGGTCAAGGCCTCTACCGGTGGCGGCAGCATTGAACTGCACGATGTTGGTGGCGCGGCCCAGGTGCAGACCGGTGGCGGGGCAATCCGAGTGATCTCGGTGCATGGCGGTGTTCGTGCAGAGACCGGCGGCGGCGCAATTGTGGCGGAGCTGTCAACCGATCACGGTGCCTTCACCGACTCGCGGCTTGAGACCCCGGCCGGTGACATCATCGTCTACATCCCCAAAGGTCTGGGCGTCAACATTCAGGCGGCAGTGGAAATTGCGCAAGGCGAGGGTATCAGTAGTGATTTTCAGGAATTGAAGATTACTCGCGGCAGCGAAAAATGGGGACCGCGGGAAACCTACGCGCAAGGCAGTTTGAACGGCGGCGGACCGGTGCTCCATGTGCACACGACAGCCGGACACATCGAGTTTAGAAAGAAAAAATAAATGGGCCAGTGGGAAACCAAAACCAATTACGGAGTATGCAGATGATTTACAAATTTTGGACCGCGTTGCTGCTACTGGGCTCGCTCGTATCCTCCGCATTTGCCCTGGAGCAGGCCGACTCCCAATGGAAGAACTCTCCGGAAGCGTATTTCTTCCCGGCTGGAGGTTCTTATCTGGGAATCGATATTCGAGACATCACGCCGGAGCGCATGAGCGCTCTCAAGCTCAAGGAAGAGCGCGGTGTGGAAGTTATTGACATAGATCAGGACGCGCCTGCGGGAAAAGCCGGGCTGAAAGAGCATGACGTTGTCCTGGAATACAACGGAGCCAGGATAGAGAGCGCTGAGCAGCTTCGGCGTCTGATCCGGGAGACTCCTCCGGGAAGGACGGCCAAGCTGGGCATCAGCCGCGACGGCAATCCTCTCACCATCAACGTTCAAGTGGGCGACCGGAGCAAACTCATGGCCGAAAGCTGGCAAAAGGCAAATCGTGACCACCGCGTCATCATCGCTCCCCATGAGATGCCGGATTTACCGGAGATTGATATGCCGAATTTCGATATCCGCACTTTCAGCAACTCGCCTTCCCTGGGCATGCAGATCGAGAGTTTGAACGAGCAACTGGGTGAGTTCTTTGGCGTCAAAGGTGGCGGCGGCCTTCTGGTCAAATCGGTCGAAAAAGGGAGCGCGGCTGAGAAAGCCGGACTCAAAGCCGGGGACGTGCTGGTGCGTATCGACAATGAAAAGGTCACCGACCGCGCCGACCTGCGCCGCGTCCTGCGCTCGCATCAGAAGGGCGGCAAGATCACTCTGGGAATCATTCGCGAAAAGCACGAGCAGAACATCATGTTGGACCTTCCGCAGAGCAAATCGCAGGATTCCTCAGGCCTGAGGATCAACCTGCCTGACATGGAGGCCCTGCGCGATCAACTGGCGGAATTAAAGTTCGACCAGTCCATGCTCGTCGAGAAGAACATCAAGCCTGAGATCGAAAAAGCCATGAGCCAGTACAAGTCGCAAATGGAAAATCTGCGCAAGATGTACGATTCCGGCAAGCTCCAGCATCTGCTGAACGATCAGATGAAGGAAGTCGAAAAGATCAAGCCGGAAATTGACAAGGCCATGCAGAAATACAGCCTGGAAATAGAACAGTTTCGCAAGAACTATGATCCCAAAATGCTGGAAGATCAAATGAAAGAAATAGAAAAGCTCTTCAATCGGCAGCCTGTGTAAATATTTCCTTCATGCCTCCGGAGCGCGGCGTCCATGCTGCGCTCCTTTTTTGGCGGCTAGTACTTAGCCATTAGTTATTAGTACGTAGCCATTCGCTGAGATTCTTTCCCCTACTCTGTCCACCTGCGAAAAATTAGCGATCCGTTCGTTCCGCCAAAGCCAAACGAATTCGACAAAGCAATGTTCAAAGAAGCTTTGCGGGCAACTTTTGGTACGTAGTCCAAATCGCATTCGGCGTCAGGATGATCGAGGTTCGTGGTTGGCGGAAGAACCTGGTCGCGCAGCGCCATCACGGTAATACCCGCCTCCAGTCCGCCGGCCCCTCCGAGCAGGTGCCCAGTCATGGATTTTGTAGAGCTGACTGCGACTTTGGTGTCCTCGCCAAAAGCCTTCTTGATGGCCTTGGTTTCCAGGACATCACCTAGTGGAGTGGAGGTGCCGTGAGCATTGATGTAATCGATGTCGGAGGGGGTGAGCTTGGCATCCCTGATAGCATTCATCATCACCCGGTGTCCTCCCTCTCCTCCTTCGGCGGGCTGGGTGATGTGATAGGCATCGGCGCTCATGCCGTAGCCAATGATCTCAGAAAGAATCGGCGCGCCCCGTCGACGGGCAAACTCCAAATCTTCCAGGACCAGTATGCCTGCGCCTTCCCCGATCACAAACCCATCGCGGCCTGAATCCCACGGACGGCTGGCGCGCTCCGGTTCATCATTGCGCGTGGAAAGGGCGCGCATCGCCGCAAAGCCGCCCACGCCCATGGGCGTAATGGCGGCCTCTGTGCCACCGGCAATCATGACTTCGGCATCGCACCGCTGGATGATCTTATAGGCGTCGCCGATGGCATGGGCGCTGGTGGTGCAGGCGGTACAGGTGGCTTCGTTCGGACCTTTGGCTCCATAGCGGATGCTGACGTGTCCGGCAGCCAGGTTCACAATGGCCGCAGGAATGAAAAACGGCGAGATCTTGCGCGGGCCCCCCGTGAGTAAAGCCTGGTGCTCCCGCTCGATTACGTCGAACCCGCCCACGCCCGAGCCAATATGCACGCCAATGCGGTCCTCGTTTTCCGGAGTCACATTCAGGCCGGACATCTTCATGGCTTCATCCGTGGCTGCCATGCACAGATGAATGAAGCGGCCCATCTTCTTCAGCTCTTTTTTCTCGATAAAGTTGAGCGGATCAAAGTTCTTGACCTCAGCCGCAATCTGGCAGGCAAACTTGCTGGCGTCAAAATGCGTGATCCTGGCGATCCCGCTTTTGCCGGCAACAATGTTTGCCCAGACCTCGGTACTCGTATTACCGACCGCACAGATCAGGCCGAGACCTGTGACAACTACTCTCCTGGCCAACTACTTGCCGCCTTTCGAATGCTTGTCAATGTAGTCGATCGCGTCCTTGACCGTGCGGATCTTCTCGGCTTCTTCGTCCGGAATCTCAATGTCAAAGGCCTCCTCAAAGGCCATGACCAACTCCACCGTGTCCAGTGAATCGGCCCCAAGATCGTCCACAAACGAAGCCGTGGGCGTAACTTCGCCTTCATCGACTCCAAGCTGTTCGACAATAATCTGTTTTACTTTCTCTTCTACTGCGGTTGGCATTTCGTCTCCTTAGTTTTTCTGATTTCCGATTGAAGATCCGCTGATTTGAAATCTTCTCCGACTGAATTCTGTCCGGCTAAATTCTTGCTGGTCAGGTTGCCCCGACTACGATTGCTGAAAAACTCTCTCTTCATCCTGCAAAGATTTTTGAAGGTGGTTCGGTCCTGGTTTCTCTTCCTTGTCCTCCGCGTTGCTACTACAGGTTTTATTTTTGGCCGCGATTATTGCTTCACCGACTTGGCATTCTTCTCAACGTAATCAACCACGTCCTGAACGGTTGAAATCTTTTCCGCATTTTCGTCGGGGATCTCCAGGTCAAACGCTTCTTCAAAAGCCATGATCAGCTCCACACGGTCCAGGGAGTCGGCGCCCAGATCATCCACAAAGGACGCGTTCCCGGTAACATCCGCCGCTTCCACTCCAAGCTGGTCCACAATGATCTGCTTAATTTTCTCCTCAACCGAAGCCATATGGTCTCCTGCAACGTTACACGCTAAACCGCTTAGTGTAATTGCTGGAAAAATGCTGTGTAAAGGGCAGAAGACTCTAATTCGCAATTAGCTGCAGGCAATTAGCATTTAGTTCTCAATCTTGGTCTGTTGAGCCTCAAAAATCGTGTCAGATTTTACGCACTCGCAAAAAAGAGCAACGAGAAATGAGCAGCGAGCTCCGAGCATTCAACGAATCGTGTCAGATTTTACTCACTCAAACAAGAGAGCAAGGAACTACCGGCGCAGAAAAATTTGCGGGTTCGCTTTGAAATCCGATCAGCGCTCATCAGCGAAAATCAGCGGTAAAGAGGTTTTGTTTTTTCCATCGTGACAGTTTGCGACCTGGCGCGTTGAAATGTTTTGCATTAATTATGCAGAGATCAATAAGGGCTAATTACTAATTGCCAACTGCTTTTTCCGCCACTACCAGCGACTGAAATCCAGGCTCAATAGCAACCAATTGAGGATTCCGCAATCCCGCGTTGATGCACATTCTTGCGAGCTCCGCAAACGTATACGCATCGCCCTTGCCCGTGTTGCCCAGCATGACCAGGCTGAATAGAGCCGCCTGCGGCGGAGAGATGCGGTCATCATTCGGCACAAACTCCAGGACCACAACCTGCCCGCCAGGATTCAAAGCAGCCAGCACTTTCTTGAGCAGGGTTTCATTCGCAGGCGGATCGAAATGATGGAGAAAATTGGTGAGCAGCACAGCATCGTATCCATGACCGAAATCTACCTCAAAGGCGCTACCTGCAATTTGGTGATAGCGGTCCGCCACGCCCAGAGCCTGGGCGTTTTCTTGAGCAACCTTGAGCACGCTGCCCCAGTCTTGCCCGTAGATTTGCGCCCCTGGAAACTGGCGCGCAATAGCGATGCCGAACATGCCGTGTCCAGCGGCAATGTCGAGGATTTTAGGAGAGTCTAACTTTGCCAAGGGCGGCCGCAATTGCTCGACAATGGACTGGGCCGATTGAGTGGTCAAGGGCGACATACCTCGAGCAAAATCCACCCAGATGGGGTCTTCCACGGACAACGTAGAGCGCGCCTGCTCAGCCAGAGAACCCGTCCGCACCGTCTGCGCGAGCCGTTCAAAGTTCTGCCAGTGGTCGGCGTGCAAAAGAAAACCGAGCGATTTACCCGTGTAGGCCGGCGACCGGCTATCGAGAAACACAGCGGTGTCCGGTGTAAGCGAGTAGCGCCCGTCGGTCTTACGGATAAAGCCCAACACCGTAAGGCAATCGCAAAGTATGCGCACTCCGCGCTCCGTTGCCTGGCAAGCTTTCGCAATCGCCGATGCGGTTTGACTGCCTTTGGCGATGGCCGTAAACAGATCAAGATCCACGGCCGCCTTCAGGGCATACGTACGCTGATATCCCTGGACAGTCTCAAAGAAAAGTGCGGGACTAGGCTGATGTCCGCTGGCCGGGGAATTCTGCATAAAAATTTGCTCCTGATTAATTCCAGTAACGATCAATTCTAGCGCACCGCAAAGGCCGCAAAGGGAAACCACAACCTTTTTACCGCGGATTGCGCAGATGAACGCTGATCGGATTTAGGATCAAACCCGAAAGGCTTTGGGACCGTAAAAGCTCTTAGGTTTGATTACAATGAAATCTTGTCCCTCAAACAGAAGCTTCTACTGAAGTACAGCGCCATCATCGCTGCCTTGAAGGCCCTGGGCGCCTGGGGTGTGCTGCTGATCGCCATGCTGGACGCTTCCGCCTTTGGCATCCCCATGGATCCGTTGATGGCCGGCTTCGTCTATTCGAGTCCGCGCAAGGCGCTCTTCTACTGCCTGGCAGCTTCCGTTGGCTCTGCGGTAGGCAGCCTTCTCCCCTACCTGCTGGGCCGCGCCGGAGGAGAGCTTTTTCTGCTCAAGCGTATCAGCGAAGCCCGGCTGCAACGCATCCGCGACCGCTTCGAAAAGCAGGAGTTCCTGGCGCTCATGATTCCCGCCATGCTTCCTCCGCCAACACCTTTCAAGCTGTTCGTCTTTTCCGCAGGCGTCTTTGAGATGAAGGTGTTGCAGTTTCTCCTGGCGATCAGCCTGGGACGCATGCTCCGCTTCGGCATCCTCTCCGTATTGACTATCGTCTTTGGCCCGGAGATCGTCACTCTCACGAAGACCTTGATCCATCGTCATCCATCGATTGCGGTGGCCATTGGCGTGGTGATAGTGGCGTTGGCCTACCTTTTGTTCCGCCTGCTGCGGCAACCAGTGGCGGAAGTCGTGCATGAAATCGAGGAGCCGAAAAGCAAGTAGCGCTTAGCCCAACTTCCGCAGTTATAAGGATAAAGTCTTTGTTTGCAACGCCGGAGTCTAAAATTTTCCACTACATCTCGTGTATTTCGAGTGCGGATGGCAGGCACAATCCCAGATGATGAAGCAGGATAGCCTGGTGTTCG